>JBKPAZ010000089.1:0-8356 GCA_046726655.1 Chloroflexota bacterium | reverse complement strand
CAATCGCGCCAGTTACGTAAGGCCCTGCGTCGTGAAGCCAGGCGGCGGCGTAAGCTTTTGGCCCGGAGGAGAGGCAAGCTTATGTTTATTCCCATGCAGGGTCGTAAAGTCAGGCGACGTCGTAAGCTTTTGGTCCGGTTGCGTGAGTCAAGTGCAGACTTGAGCAAAGACCTGTTAAAACGTGGAGGCAAGATCACCCAGAATTTACTGGAGTTTGGCGGGAAAACGACCCATGATCTGTCGGGGCGTAGTGGGGAGTTTACACAAGAACTAGCAAAACGGAGTAGCATCGTTACAGAAGGACTGGCGAAACGTGGGGAACGCCTGTTGGAACCCGTACGCAAACGTGATCGCACGTTCTGGATGATAGTTGGGTTTGGTGTCGGCCTGGTAGCCGCCGGTGCCATTACCTATCAATTGGTGCGGCGCATGGCACAGCAGGAAACGGAGCAGGATGAGCACATCGAACTGCCACAGAACAATTCCTGGAATGGCTCACCGAGTCGGCCAGCTGGCGAGATTCGTCACATTGACCAGGGAGGAGCCTCCGTTGCAACCTTAGAAATCGTCGATGTTGAAACGATTGAACAACCTGCTGATGCAGCTTACGTGGGTGTCGAAAGCACAAAACTGTACTACTCTGTAGCTCCAGATCTGGAGCCGGAAGACCTGGTATATTTTGCTACTGAGGAGGAGGCCAGGGCTCGCGGTTTCACCGCAGCAGAGTAGAGAAAGTAGGGGCGCAATGAATTGCACCCCTACCTTTCTTCTTCAAAACCTTCATTTACGATGCCGCGTTTAATTAAATATTGCAAAAATTCTAAACGCTGCTGAGGTGAAGGAGAAGTCTGCGCAACTACAGGGGTTCTATCTGCAGGTGTCGCGATCTCTTTAATCGGTTCTCCGTCTCCAGTTGGTGTCGAAGATAGGGAAGGTGCTTCAGTAGACTCGTTCGCGGCCGGGAAGTCAGATTGGACAACACGCTCAGGCCACTCTTCAATCGTCGAGAGACGGGGGACGATGCCAGCTTGAGGTGCAATGCTATCAATCGTTGTTCGCGACAACGTTTCCTGGTTTGTCTCTTTATTTAGTGGGTTGGAGAAATGGGAATACTCGATCTGTGTTGACTGTTTCCAGGGCCACCACGCGAACATTTTGTGTAGCCAGTTCTTAATTGTCTGCGTGAGCTTCATGTTATTGCCCCCAGTAAACTAGCAATCATGTACTACAATGTCGGAGTAAATGAGAAGTACGAAGACTAGTGCTCCTATGTGGTAGTTCCTTTGCCACAGAGGGACTATAGTGAACAGTCCCGCCTGGTGGCCGCGAACAGATCTACAGTGCGGGCATCTCTACGATATTTCGAACATCGTGAAGAACGATGACCAATATAGAAACATAGTAGCACAATCGGTAAGAAGTCGTCAAACCACCTTGCAATTTTATTTTTCTCGTGCCATAATCAAAGGGGTTCCATTTTGGGAACCAGGCTAGTTTATGATTCGCCAGAGGTTACCTGTACACAATCTTGTAGGTAAATACGCTGCTCTTCCGATTGATTGTGACCCTTGAAACAGAAAAGAAAGGCAGGTGTCGGTTATGCAGGAAGATGTTCTTGGAACCCGACTTACCGCCATCTCGGAAACTTACGTCAATTGCGCGAGATGTAACAAAGCAACTCGTTTACGTGACGCTCGTATAATCCAAAGCGATGTGCTTTCAGATACAAATTCCGAGTTTGAGTACCTCTGCCCGGAATGCCAGAAAGCACTGGCCAGTGGAGAGAAAGATCTGACCATAAGCTAACCCTGGACATCTAGTTGATAAGCAGTCATGGCAAAAGGTAAGAGGCAGACGAAACAGCTTTGTGCTTTGCACCTTTTGCCTTTTGCTTTTACAATATGCCTTGATTCATTCGATTTGAGGTAACAAACTATGCGTATGCGTTATCGCTTTGTGACCTATCGTTATAGTGACGGGTCACAGCAGCAAATGGAGCGTCATTATCGTCAACTGTTGCAAGATGCGTTACGGCAAAGTCAACAGTCGATACTCCAACATTCAGTCACCTGGCGACCGCTGGCCGATATTCACGAGTCATTGGAAATGATGACGGTGAAAATCGAACTGGCGGGTATGAAAGAAGAGGACATTGAGGTTACCCTCTATGAGGATGCTCTGGTGGTAAGCGGTGCGAGGCACGACAATCATGAGCATGGGGAGAATCTGTACTATCACGAAGCACAGATTCGCTACGGACCATTTCGCGTCGAGGTCTATATCCCTGCTCCAATAGATCGAGAAGCGGTAACTGCACGCTACGAGGATGGCTTCTTGTGGGTGGATTTACCTAAGTTACCCGGATAGGGAAGCTAGTTAAGGAATTCCTCTCGATAAATCGGAGGACTACAAATAGAATACTATGCTGGAAACAGTGAGATATATTGAGAAGGCTGTTATGAAGAAAGATCAAACCAATCCAAAATCGCGGAGTAAGGGAAAAAACCTGGCAGAGATAGAGGATGCGATTGTCTCAACTGAACAGGATGATAAAGTTGAAGGCTTACAGACGTTGTCCCCAGCGCCTGTACATGAGGATGTTGAACAGGATTCCCCTGCTGAAAGTCCTGCTGCCGGAGAACGAGAGCCAGATCGCAGTCAACTGAGTGATGAAGAGCAATTGAGCATCCCCGATGAATTGCCGGTTTTGCCTCTCAAGGATACCGTCATCTATCCTTTTGCCGTTCAGCCGCTGGGCGTAGGCCAGGAACGATCTATTCATCTGATCGATGAAGTTATGCGTGGCAATCGCCTGGTCGTCCTGGTTGCCCAGAAGTCGGCTGAGATAGAGCAGGCTGGACCAGATGACATCTTCAAAATTGGTACCGTCTCACGTATCGCCCGCATGATACGTATGCCAGATGGCACCATTCAAATTATCGTGCAAGGTCTGGAGCGAGTGGCAATTGGCGAATTTACGCAGCAGAAACCCTATCTTGTTGCTCGCGTCACTCTCAAGCCAGATATACAAGAAGAGGACGACGAAACCGAGGCTATCAAGCGCAATGTAGTCAGCTATTTCCAGCGACTCGTAGCGCTTGTGCAGAATGTGCCTGAAGGGGTCGCGGCTGCAGCTCTTAACCTGGAGGAAGCACGCCAGGTCGTCTATGTCATTGCCACCTTTGTACAGATGGAACTGGAACTGCGTCAGAAACTGCTCGAGCTGGACTCTGTACGTGCTAAGCTGGAAAACTTGAGTAGTTTCCTGGCGCATGAGTTAGAGATCTTCGAACTGGGCAAGAAGATCCAGACCAGTGCCCAAGAAGAGATGGGGAAGGTGCAGCGTGAATATCTGCTGCGCGAGCAACTCAAAGCCATCCAGCGAGAATTAGGCGAGGAGAGCGAAGAACAGGCTACTATCAATGAATTGCGCCGCAAGATTGATGAGGCGAAGATGTCTGATGAAGCGCTCAAAGAGGCAAATCGCGAGATCTCCCGGCTTGAGAAGATGCCTACAGCATCGCCAGAATACAGCATTATTCGCACCTACATCGAACTACTAACGAGCCTACCATGGAGCAAGAGCACTGGTGAAAAGATCGATGTGCCATGGGCGCGTCAAGTGCTTGACCAGGATCATTATGACCTGGAAAAGATTAAGGACCGTATCCAGGAATACCTGGCAGTTCGACGTCTGAAGGAAGAGCGCATGGCAGAGCAAGCGCAGCGCCAAACGGAAGCTGCAGTCGTTACTGAGGGGGGAGAACGGCGTCCTACAGAACCATTGCTTTCAGCGGAGGCTACCCGGTTGATTAATCGCGAGCCGATCCTCTGTTTTGTAGGACCTCCCGGCGTCGGCAAGACCTCGCTGGGGCAGTCGATTGCACGCGCACTGGGACGCAAATTCGCGCGTATGTCGCTCGGCGGCATTCGCGATGAGGCTGAGATTCGCGGTCATCGCCGCACCTACATCGGCGCTATGCCTGGTCGTATTATCCAGACGCTGCGCCGGGTTGAAACCAATGACCCCGTTATTATGCTGGACGAGGTGGACAAGGTCGGAGCTGACTGGCGTGGCGATCCTTCTTCGGCGCTGCTTGAAGTGCTGGATCCCGAACAAAACTTTAACTTCAGGGATAATTACCTGGACCTGGCCTTTGACCTTTCCAAGGTGATGTTTATTACCACGGCCAACTCGCTGGAGCCAATCCCGCCAGCTTTGCGCGACCGCATGGAGATTCTGGAACTCTCGGGATATACAGAAGAGCAGAAGCTGCATATCGCTCGCAAGTACCTGTTGCCCAAGCAGCTTAAAGCGAACGGGCTTGAGCCGGATGAGTTAACTGTAGACGATGATGCACTACGCCGTATTGCTCGTGACTATACACGTGAGGCAGGTGTGCGTAATCTCGAGCGCGAGGTCGGCACACTGTGCCGCAAAGTAGCAAAGCAGATTGCAGAGGGCAAAGCCACGCCGATCCATGTGACGGCGGATCAGATTACCGAATACCTGGGTCGACAACGTTTCTTCCAGGAAGCAGCAGAGCGTATCGATCGTCCTGGTATTGCTACTGGACTGACGTGGACGCCCGTAGGTGGTGAAATCATTTTCATCGAGGCGGCCTCGATGCCAGGTAAGGATAGCCAGTTGATACTTACCGGACAGTTGGGCGATGTGATGAAAGAGTCGGCCACGGCAGCGCTCAGCTATGTGCGCTCTCATGCGGAGTCGCTTGGACTTCCTGCGAATGTCTTTGAGAATCAGAATGTACATATCCATGTTCCAGCAGGAGCAATCCCTAAGGATGGGCCCTCGGCAGGTGTAACGATGGCGACCGTGCTGGTCTCTCTAGCAAGCGGCCGTAAGGTACGCTCTGATGTTGCCATGACTGGTGAAATTACCCTGCGTGGCAAGGTATTGCCGATTGGCGGCGTCAAGGAGAAGGTGCTCGCGGCTTATCGCTCAGGTATTCGCACGGTCATTCTGCCTAAGAAGAACGAACTGGACCTGATGGAAGATCTGCCCAAAGAACTGCGCGATCAGATGAAGTTCGTGTTCGTGACCGATATCCGGAAGGTGCTTGACGCGGCTCTCGAACCATCTGGGAGAACAGCCACAAGCGTTATGGAAGCCGAAAATGGTCACGAACGGCCAAAGAGGCGTAGAGGGGAAAAGGCTGCTGCCAGGGCGCAAGTGGGTTAATCTAGAAGAGGTGATTTCTCACCTCTTCTTTTTTTTGCCAGGACCGTCTTTTCCGTTCACTGCAACAGCGTCTCTTGAGCCTGACTTGATCTAAACGTCAAGATAGAAGGCTCCCTCCAAATAATTACAACTTTTTAATGTTTGCTTGGTTCATTGACAGGAAAGAAGCTTTTTCAGTATACTTGGACTCAAGCCAGGCCCGGCTTACGCCTGGCCTCAGTATTTTTTCAACTATTGTATGTATTTTCAACCTGGGAATCAGCCAGTGCCAAGGGCATGAGACCGGGGAAAGGGGTTAAGTATGATACCAGTCGGTAAAGACAAACCCGCCCCCATGTCAACAACGGAGGCGGGCCGCAAGGGGGGAAGCGCGGTCCGCGACAAGTATGGCGAAGACTATTATCGACGCATCGGAAAAAAGGGAGGCACAGTACTCAAAGAGAAACGTGGCAGTGAATACTACCGCACCATCGCCAAAAAAGGGGGCGCAGCCAATATGACAAAGTATGGCATAGACCACTTCTCGGAGATGGGCAAAAAAGGCGGCAAAACTACTAAAGAGCGACAGGGCGCAGATTTCTATAGTCGCATTGGGAAAATGGGGGGAGCCGCCAGAAAGCAGAAAAAGGCCGTATAAATCATCAAAGAAGCTATTCGGGTGACAACCTGGCGGTTGTCACCCGAATAGCTTCTTTGATGGAAGATTCATCGTATCAAGGGTTACTGGATTCCGTTTGCAGCTTAGCAAGACCCTCTGCGATGGCACCCGCAACGTTGGTCTCAGCAGTTTGCCGTGCGACACGCAGAGCATTTTTGATCGCTTTGGCGTTCGAGCGGCCGTGGGAGACAATGGCTGAGCCATTGATACCTAAGAGCGGCACACCGCCATATTCGGCATAATCCATTCGCCTGTAGACTTTGCGCAGACCGGGACGCAGAACAGCAGCCGCCAGTTTACTTGGGAGCGAACTGGTCATTTGCGTGCGCAACATTCCCAGAAGTGTTTCCGCCAATCCTTCGCTGAGTTTCAGTATAACGTTGCCCACAAAACCATCGCAGACCACAACATCAGCGCCACCTGCCGGGATATCCCGACCCTCGACATTGCCGATAAAATTGATACCCAGCGTCTCGGCATTCGCTTTGAGCAATTGATGAGCCTGTTGTACCTGTTCATTGCCCTTTGTTTCTTCTTCGCCGTTAGAAAGCAGGCCGACACGGGGAGATGACACAGAAAATATGCGTTCCATATAGATGGATCCCATCAAGGCAAATTGCTGCAAATACTCGGGTTTGCAGTCAGTGTTGGCTCCTATGTCGATTACCAGGCTAACGCCGTTTGTGGCAGGGAAGATGCCTCCCAGGGCAGGCCGATCCACTCCTTCGATGCGTTTGAGAGTAAAGAGTGAAGCAGCCATCATCGCGCCACTATTGCCGGCAGAGACCGCGCCGAGCGCCGAGCCATCACGCACCAACTGGAGCGCCAGAGTCATCGAAGCGTTTCTCTTGCGCCGGACAGCCGAGGCGGGATGTTCGTCCATTTCGATGACTTCATCTGTTTGCACGATTGGCAAATCAAGTCCCTGAATATCGTGTTTGGCAAGTTCTGCGCGAATCGCATCTTCGCGACCAACCAGGTAGACACCCATACTATACTCACGAGCCGCCTGTACCGCGCCCAGCACTATTTCGCCAGGTGCGTTGTCACCACCCATAGCATCCAGGGCAACACGCACGGTTGCGCTCATGCCGTTTTTCCTTCCGGTCCACCTATGGTGGTCCTGACCAGTTCTACAAGCTTATCCAGGTCAAAGGGTTTGTAAACGATATGTATCACACCCGCTTTGCGGAACTCTTCTTCTTCTTTCCCGGCATCCAGATAGGCAGTGACGACGATGACTGGAATCTTAAAATCCGCCATCTCAAGGAGTTTGAGTTCGTCGCGCCCATCCAGGTATTGCATCATCAGATCAAGTAAGATGAGATCCGGTTTGTATTCATGCACAGCGTCATAGAAACGCAGGCTTTGCGTTGTCATGTACGTTTCGTAGCCTTCATCGGCCAGCGCCTCTCTGAGTAGATCGGCAATAGTTGGGTCATCGTCCATGACCAGAATCTTTTTCACCATTAGCAACCCCCCTTATAAACAGTTTTTTGCTTAGCTCAGCAGCTCTATGCTCTTTTCAGGTAGCAGTATTATAACATGATGCCATATAGAATAGACATTGACAATAGTTTTCTTGCAAAGACATAGGACTATGGGATATTCCCATTTTCTTGACATTTGTTCTACCCTATGCTACCATGCACCCGGTATTATTGGATCAAAAAGGGATAGATGGAGCAACATGCATGGCAATTTCTTCCCCCCTTTTCTGTGATTCCTGCGGCGCAGCCAATAGGCCACAGGCTGCTTTCTGCTATGCATGCGGCCAACCCCTCCAAAGTAATGCAGGGAAGAACTCAAGCCCAACCACGGGACTGCTTGTCTACAATCACTTGCTCAAACAGCGTTACCGCATCATCAGCCAGGTAGGTAAGGGCGGCTTCGGTGCTGTCTATAAAGCTGCCGATCTCCAATTTGGCAACCGGCCCGTAGCTATTAAGGAGATGAGTCAGAGTAGCCTGAGCACTCAAGAACTGGTCGAGGCTACTGAGTCTTTCAAACGCGAGGCGCTGCTGCTGGCCGGCCTGACACACCCCAACCTGCCGCGCATCTACGAGCAATTTACCGATATGGGACGCTGGTACCTGGTGATGGATTTTATCGAGGGCGAGACCCTGGAAGAACATCTCGCCAAGATCAAGGGAGGGCATTTGCCTGTCGAGAAAGTGCTTGAAATTGGTATCCAGCTTTGCATGGTACTCGAATACCTGCATATGCGCCAGCCGCCCATTATCTTCCGCGACCTCAAGCCCGCTAATGTGATGCAGACCGTTTACGGGCACATCTATTTGATTGACTTCGGCATCGCCCGCCACTTCAAGCCGGGGCAGGCAAAAGACACAACTGCGCTTGGCTCGACTGGCTACGCGGCGCCAGAACAATACGGCAAGGCCCAAACCACGCCCCGCGCCGACATCTATGCGTTGGGAGTCACTCTCCACCAGTTGTTATCAGGAAATGATCCATCGGATACACCCTTTAAATTT
>JBKPAZ010000088.1:0-11708 GCA_046726655.1 Chloroflexota bacterium | reverse complement strand
GCTACGCACAGTTTCCATAACAATCGAGCGTAAGCGCCCATCAGTGAGAGGCAGTATCGAGTACTTAGCACCTAGTGTCACGCAGCCAGAATAGCCTGCCGACTGGCGATGTAACGCCAGTTCGCATGCTGCAACCGCCAGGCGATACATCTGCTCATCAGTACAGATACGCACAGCATAAGCTCCCCGTTTTTCTACAGGAGGAGCCTGCCACCATGACCTGCTACTGGATAATGCACCTAGCTCTTTGACGTCGCCTTCACGAGGTGGATACATGCCCTCCAAATTATCGCGAACAATTACGTAATCAATACGCTCAGGGTGAAGCATAGGGCTACGATACCCTGGATACCACCGTACTGGTCGCACATTCACATACGTCTCTTTGCCCCAGCGTAGATACCATAAGATAGGCCTGCTAGGACCACCGCTTGCACCAAAGAGGGTGCAATCCGCAGCATCTATCCTTTCCCGCGTCTCGCCAGGGAACGCTTCGCCATAGTGTTCCAATGCCTCACGCCCGCTGAGCGCCTCCACGAAGCGAATGTCTGGAGCTAACTGGCGTAATATCTCAACAGTGGGACGCATTATTTCAGGTGCCGCGTCATCCCCAGCAATTACACATACCACCGGCGAAGAGTGAACATGCCTGGAGTTCATCGCAACGTTCCTTCCTGGCGAATGTATTCGATGATGCCGCCAGCAGCCACGATACGCGCCACAAAGGGATTCAACGGTTCAGCCTGAAACGTTTGTGCGGTGGCCACGTTGTGAATGATACCGGTTGCCAGATCTACCTCTATCTGTTGCCCACCGGCGCTGGCTAACACGGCTTCTTCGCAGACAAGCACGGGTAGACCAATGTTGACAGCATTCCGGTAGAAGATGCGTGCGAAACTGCAAGCAATGACAACCTGCACACCGCATGCCTGTAAAGCAGCAGGAGCATGTTCGCGTGACGAGCCACAGCCAAAGTTGTGACCGGCCATCACCACATCGCCTGGCTGCACCTGTTGTGCGAACTCCGGCAGCACTTCACAAAGGCAGTAACGAGCCAGTTGGGCGCGATCAGTAGTCACATTGTAACGTCCCGGAATAATGACATCGGTATTCACATTGTCGCCAAGCATCCATATACGTCCCATTTTCGTTTGTTCCTTCCTTTCATTGAGCGGGCGCGATCAATCGGCCCCAATACGCTTCAACCCAAGCCGCGAATTGCCAAAGCATGGCAGGAAGATACAGGACTGTCATGCTGAGCGCAGCGAAGCATCTCTGTACCCCTCGAGCCAGATCCTTCGCGGAGTTTACACTGAGTGCAACGAATGTACTCAGGATGACATGTGAGGTCACTTAGGTTCATGCCTATTTGGCACGATCAATCGACCCCTACAAAAAATTGCGCGGATCGGTAATGCGCCCATTCAGCGCGGTAGCTGCGACGGTAGCCGGGCTACCGAGGTAAATTTCAGCAGTGGGATCGCCCATGCGCCCGGTAAAATTGCGATTCATCGTCGTCAGTGCGCGCTCACCGGGGGCAAGTACGCCGAAATGACGCCCGATACAGGGACCGCAACCAGGCGTGCCTACCGAGGCACCGGCCTGCACAAAAGTTTCCAGGTAGCCCAACCGCATGGCCTCCAGGTAAACCTCGCGAGAGGCGGGAATCACCACCATACGCGTCTGCGGATGTATCGTCTTTCCCCGCAAAATGTTTGCAGCGATGGCCAGATCATCAAGGCGTCCATTTGTACAGGTGCCGAGAAACACCTGGTCGATCCTCACATGCTCGACTTCTTCAACCGGGACGACATTGTTAACATCTGGCGGACAGGCAATCATCGGCTGAAGCCGCGAAGCATCAATCTCCACATTTTGTTCATAGCGTGGGTTGCGTGGTGTGAGCATGGGATAGTCGTGGTCAGTACGGCCATGCAGCCATGCTTGGGTCGTCGCGTCAGGGGCAACCAATCCTGCCTTGCCGCCCATTTCAATCGCCATGTTGCAGAGCGTGAAGCGCTCACTCACCGACATCTGCTCAATCAGCTCTCCCGTGTATTCGATGGCACGATAATTGGCGCCATCAACTCCAACCCTGCGCACTATTTCAAAGGTCACATCCTTGGCATAGACACCAAAGGGAAGCATCCCCATGATGCGAATATTGATCGTCGGTGGGACGCGAAACCAGGTACGTCCCGTAGCATAGGCTACTCCGATATCGGTGGATCCCATACCTGTCGCGAAAGCGCCTAGCGCGCCATACGTGCAGGTATGGCTGTCCGCTCCAACGATAACGTTGCCAGGGATAACATACCCGCGTTCTGGCATCACCTGGTGGCAGATGCCTTCCTGCAAAATGGTGATATCATGCTCCTGTGCGAATGCCCGAATGTCGCGTTGCAGCGTTGCTGCCGCAATAGTAGCAGCGGGAATAATGTGATCAAAGACAATATGCGACCGTCGCGGATTGAAGACGCGCCCGTCATTTTGTTGCGTTAACTTACGAAACGCCTGGATTGCTAGCGGTGTCGTGGTATCGTGGCTCATCACACGATCAACCTCCACCACGACCGTTTCGCCTTGTTCAACGGTGCGGCCCAGCTTGTAACTGAAGATTTCTTCGGTTAACGTTCCCATGTGACACTTCCTTTCCCCTGGTACCATGCATGAATAAATTTATCGACTTCTTCCTGGTTCAGCGAACCATGTTCAGCACGCTCTTTAAGAGCCTGGGTAAGATGACAGACCTCGGTATTGCTGAGATCTAGCCCTAATGTTGCGGCACGATTTCCAACGGCATACCTCCCTGTAAGGCGCGATCCAACATCGATGTGGCGCATCAGCCCAAAATCGGTTGGAGTGAGCACCTCATACGAGCGAGGATTCCGAAGCACGGCTTTTGTATGCACACCTGCTCTATGTGTGAATGCACCTGGTGCAGTGATCGGCATATTAAAAGGGATAGGAAGGTCGAGGCAAGCTGACACAAAGTGATCGAGTGGGGCCAGTTGCGTGAGATCGTACGACTCCAACAGTTTCGGGTGATGAATATAGAGTTGCGCGATAAGACCACTGAGCGAGGCGATACCATTGCGTTCACCGATGCCCATTACGGTGACATCAAGGCAATCTGCACCAGCTTCAAGCGCCGCGAACGTATTAGCGAGGGCACATCCTGTATCATTGTGACCATGGAATTCAATGCCAACTTGCGGATAGCGTTCAGCACAGAGACGAACAAGCCGTTCAACCTGGCGAGGTGTAGCGATACCAACGGTATCGGGCAAACCAATGCGCTGCACTCCCGCTGCGACAACGGCATCAAAGACGGTCAACAGGTCAACCAGGTCGCTGCGAAATGCATCCTCGGCGGAAAAGCGCACATAGCGTCCAGCATCCCGGATGCGCTGAATCAGTGGTACAGACTCAGCAAGCACCCGGTCGATGCGGCGACCATGGCTAAAGGTACGTAGTTCTGCCGATGTGCCGTAGAAGAGATCCAACCCGAAGACAGGTATATCCAGAGCGGCCTGTACATCAGCTTCAACACAACGCACATGGGCCACAATATGCGCACGCAGATCTAATTCGCACAATGCTCGCACAGTTCGCTGTACGCCCGGTGAGCTTACAGGCGAAGGGACCTCTATAAATGTTATGCCTAGAGCATCCAGCAAGCGTGCTATCGTCAGTCGTTGCTCAAGGGTAAAGAAAGCTCCGGCATACTGTTCACCCTCGCGCAGCGTCGAATCGAGAATAGCAAGTGATCTCATGATGTCGTCTCCCTCTGTAGTGCGAGTTCCTTCAGCACCAATTCAAGAACATCAATGGCATGGACATATTCAGCGACATGTATATGCTCCTGAGGGGTATGATCAAGACGCGAGTCTCCCGGCCCATATGCGACGATATTCTGCCCCCAGGACGGTCCGACTACGTTCATATCCGATGTTCCCGTTTTGTGCTTGAAGGTCGGTTGGCCTCCAGTAGCGCGAATAGCAGATATGAACGCACGTGATAAGGGTGTCGTGCGCGTTGTCTGAAATGCCGCCTCTTCGCCCGAAAAACTGATGCGTGCCTCGTCTTCGTTAGCCCACTGCTCCAGTTGGGTACGCAAGTCCGCAATATCGTAGTTGGGAGGTAAACGGTAGCCGATTAGGAGTTGTGTCTGTTCCTCCAACCCGTCTTGATCGCTGCTGATACTACGTAGCGAGGGCATGAGCGCAGCAAATGTGGAGTTTGGCGCATACTGCTCATTCCACTCAGCAGCATGGTTACGCACTCGATTCCAGAAGGTCACAGCAACTTCATTACCGTTTTGCTGCGAACCCGCGCTATGATGTACAGGACGCGTCACACAGTATTCCACCAGCAACCTGCCCTTGTAGCCAATTGTAACCGCCTGGCTTCCGCTAGGTTCTCCAATGATACAGGCAAAAGGCTGGTAGCGTTCTACGACAGCACGCGCACCTCGTGAGCTTGCAGATTCCTCCTCAACAGCGCCAATCACCACAATTGGATGCTGGAAGGAGTCTGCGTGCGCAAAGCGTGCCAGGCGGCCAGTAGCAGATAGAAACGCAGCTAATGGCCCCTTCGCATCCACCGCGCCTCGACCGTGTAACACCCCATCCCGTAACCTCACCGGAATGTAACCGCGCACGGTATCCAAATGACCGAGCAAGACAACAGGCTGCAATCCCGTATTCGTTTCACGAGGATGAGTGCTGGCGATCAAGTTGCCAACATCGTCAACATAGCTATACAGGCCCAACTGTTGCGCCTGCTCAACCAGGTAGTAAGCCAGTACACTCTCCTGACGAGAGTAGCTGGAGATGGTAAGCATATTGTGGAGGAGCGATACCTCTCTGTCCTGATCATACTTTGGATATGTAGTGGCACCCCTTGCGGGTGCCAGGCTTGCGCGTACCAGGCCTATGGGTGCCGGGCCTGCGAATCTCATATCTCCAGGCGCCAGCCTTGCAGGCGCCTCTTCAAGCAAAACTTCTTCCACCACATCCACTACCCGTTCCAGTTGTACCTCCGAAATCACGAGGGGGGGCAACAGACGAATAACGTTCGAGCCAGCCGGAAGGGCAAGTACACCACGTTCACCCAGCGCTTCAAGATACGGCTGCACACGCCGGCTGAGTTCGATACCAAGTAACAGTCCTCTTCCACGCACTTCGCGAATGAGCGGAGTATGCAATGCCCTGAGCCGCTGCAGGGCATATTCGCCCAGAGCAGCAGCACGCTCTGGAAGCGCTTCTCGTTCAAGGATGTCGAGGGTAGCCAGCGCCGCTGCACAGGCTAACGGATTGCCGCCGAAGCTGCTCCCATGGATGCCTCTGGTTATGCGCCCACTCTCCATCACACGTCGGCCCAGGCAGATCGCGCCCATCGGAACGCCACCGGCCAGGGATTTTGCAAGACAAAGGATATCCGGCTGCAGATCGTAGTGCTGGCATGCAAAAAATCGTCCAGTTCGTCCAAAACCCGTCTGCACTTCATCAATAATCAGCAAGGCTCCCCGTTCACGACAGAGTGAAGCCAGGCCATGTATATACTCTTCACAGGCCACATGCACTCCTCCTTCCCCCTGCACCAGTTCAAGGATGACCGCAGCCGTTCCCTCGTTGATCGCTGCATCCGCTGCCGCGAGGTCGTTGTAACGGATATGGCTGACACCAGGGACAAGCGGCGCGAAGGGATCGCGGTAGTGTGGCTCCCATGTCGTCGAAAGCGCACCCATCGTGCGACCGTGGAAACCCCGGAGCGCCGCAATTATCCCGGTGCGCCCTGTGGCGATACGCGCAAATTTGAGAGCGCCCTCCACGGCCTCGGTACCGCTGTTACAGAGAAAGATATGTTCAAGTCCTTCCGGCACAAGGTGTGCAAGCCGTTCAAGCAGGCGAGCGCGCACATCGTTGTAGAAAATTTCGGGGCAGGTGATGAGGCGCTGCGCCTGAGCTGCGATGGCGGCACCAATCTCTGGTCGTCCATGCCCGATGTTCGCTACGCCATGGCCCGCGATGCAGTCGATGTATTCGCGTCCTTCTACATCCCATACCAGAGCACCGCTGCCTCGTACAATAGCTACCGGACGCTTACCATACACACCACTGGTGTAGGTATTTTCCAGGTCGATAGTAGCATTCATGTGTGATTCCTTTCAGTGTGGATAAGCACCGTTTCTATTACCGTTCCGGCTCCATTGAGCACATCCAGCAACGAGTTACTGCCTATACAGACTCGTGGCACACCATTTTGAAGAGCCTCCTGCGCTCCTAGTAGTTTCTTGCGCATGCGCCCACGGGCATATTCCATGTAGTCAGCAAGCTGATCAGCAGGGATAGTACGGATGAGCGTTGCCTGATCTTCTAGATCCGCCAGCAACCCCGCGACGTTCGTCATGATGACCAGTGCATCAGCATGGAGTGCGGCAGCGACCGCACCGGCAGTGCGGTCTCCATCGACATTCAAGCGTTCTCCGTCCAGGCTTAATGCTAAGGGAGCGATGACAGGGGTATAACCAGCATCGAGAAGTTGACTGAGTAGTGCATCATTCACGTGTTCGATCTGCCCGGTGTAGTCGTCACGCAGGATTTGCACACGGCCATCAGGAGTCACCGAGCGCACCGCCAATTTGCGTCTCGCCAGCAGCAATCGTCCATCAACTCCTGCCAGTCCGAGAGCATTGACTCTGTGCTGCTGTAAGGATGCCACCAGTTCGGTATTGATCTGGCCAGCGACGGCCATCGCATAGATACTCAGGGTCTCCCTATCGGTATAGCGGCTGACCATTCCGCTCGGCGAGGTAATCATGCGTACCTGATGCCCCAAACGTTCGGAGAGCGTGTTCGTGAGGTCAGAACCTCCATGAATCACGACAATACGTTGCCCATCAGCAACACATTGGGCTATTTCACGCACAATGTTCGTTGTAGCGACACCATTGCTGCCGCCAATCTTTACCACAATCGTCATATCAAAACTCCTATACTGGATGCAGACCGGGAAAGGCTAATCCCAATGCTTCATCCCAACCACACATACAGTTGAGCGCCTGCACTGCATTCCCGGCAGCGCCTTTCATCAGATTATCCAGGGCAGCGATGATCACCACGCGCTGCTGATCGCGATCAAGCTCAAAGCCGATATCGCAGTAGTTGCTTCCCGCCAGAATCTTGGGTTCGGGATAGCGGTAAACACCGTTACGCTCTTTGACCAGGCGAATGAAAGGCTCTCGTTGATAGGCTTCGCGATAGAGCCTCCACAACGTACGCTCGTCCACACTCTCGCTCAAAAAAACATGGGCAGTAATAAGCACTCCGCGCACTAACTCGACCGCCGTGGCAGAAAAGGCGATATGCTGGCGAAGTTCCGCACCGGCAGCCCACCCAAGCTCCTGTATGAGTTCGGCAGTATGACGATGCCCGGTAGGTTGAAATGAACGTACGGCACCACTCCTGTCGGGATGATGGCTGCCCGGACCTGGTGTTGCTCCTGCCGCTGATGAACCGACCTTGGCATCCACTACAAGAGGAAGTGCATCATTCACAAGGCCCGCCCGGTAAAGAGGAGCCAATCCCAGGATTGCGGCGGTTGCCATGCAGCCGGTGCCACTGACGAGCGTTGAGCCAGGCAGTTCTGCGCGACGCAGTTCGGGCAAACCATAAACGGCTTCTCTCAGAAGATAAGATGAGCAATGAGGTTCACCATACCATCGTTCATAGAGTAAGGCAGAGCGCAATCTGAAATCGGCTGAAAGGTCGATGATCCGGGGCGCAATTGCCCGGTAGCGCTCAATCTCCCTGGCGGCCATACCATGAGGCAGACAAAGGAAGAGTACATCACATGATGTCAGATCATCTGGATGACAGAAGCGTAGGGGCCGATTTATCGTGCCCACCGCCGATGTATCGGCCTTGCGCAAATTCGGATGTACGCTATGCAAGTAGTGCCCGGCGTGACTGCTGGACGCCACCTGCGTCAACTCAACCTGTGGATGGAAGAGCAAGAGCCGCGCCAGTTCTCCTCCGGTATAGCCAGATCCGCCGATTATGGCAACACGCAACCGATTCATCTCACAGCCTCCTCCTGCACGCCGCTGAGCACATAGTCAAGCATCTCATTGGGTATATCAACGCCCGTTGGAGCAATGCTATTGCGAAACTCCATTGTGGCGTTGATTTCATTGATCAGCAGTCCGCGTTGTGGATCTTCCAGCACGTCGATTGCCAGGATGCCCCCACCGACCGCTTGTGCAGCACGCACACATAGCCTATCAAGCTCAGGAGTGACCGGGCAATTGCTGGCTACCGCGCCACGAGCAGTGTTTGTGACCCAGTGTTCACTGGTGCGATAGATCGCACAGATGGTACGTCCGCCGACGACAAAAGCACGAATATCTCGGAGCGGCTTGGCGATATACTCCTGCACATAGTGGATGTGATGCTGGGAGGAGCCAAGCGTCTCCTGGTGTTCGAGCACCGCCTCCGCCGCGTCGCGGTCATTGATGCGTGCCAGTAAGCGCCCCCACGAACCGGTCGTGGGCTTGAGCACGACCGGGTAACCCAGCATCTCTATGCCGCGAATGGTCACCTGGGGATCAAAAGCCAGCAGTGTATGCGGTGTCGGGATACCCGCGCGAAGCAGAGCGAGCGTTGTGAGCAACTTGTCGTTACACATTGCAGTCACTGCTGCAGGGTTATATACACGCACGCCCAAATGCTCCAATACATGGAGTGCTGCTAATCCACGCGACTGACTCATGCTGCGGCAAAGAACGGCATCATATTCGCGCCATTGCTCATCAGGATGTGACAGATCGAACAGCAATTCCCCATCATCAATGATGTCAAACGCGATTGCCCTCTGCCTCAGTGCATCGATTAACAGCTTCTCTTCCACGCGGATGCGTGATGTGAGAATAGCCAGGCGCATGGTGTCACTCTCCCCAATCTTCTTCAACCTGCGGAGCCAGCGCCACGGCAGGTGGTTCCAGGTGCAACACCTCTAATTCCGCACTACAATCAGGACAGTAGATGATCTCTCCAACCAGGAGATCTTGCACGCCAATTTCGGCTTCACATTCTGGACAGTGTGTCATTTGTTGTGTTCCTCCTTCGAATTCGACTACATCATTTCAGACAAACAAAAACGCTCTTCATCCTTCGCTCAGGGAAGGACGAAGAGCGTTATACATCGCTCTCGTGGTACCACCTTCATTCGTTGATGCCTCGCGACACCAATCTCGTCGAGTACGAACATACTCTAGCCCGCTAACGGGGGCCACCGGCTAAGGTCTACTCTCGCATGACGCGATTTCTTCTCGCAGCTCCGGGTTTTTATTCGCGGCAGGTTATCATACGAGCTTTCCACCATTCGCCCGCTCTCTGGATGTAACCGGGAACCGCTACTCGTCCCTTCAAAGCTTTTGTGTTATATTGTTGTTCGTTGCGACATCGCTACTAGATGAAAGACAAATAAAAACGCCCTTCATCCTCTCATAACAAAGGACGAAGAGCGAAATATACAACCCTCGTGGTACCACCTTCATTCGTTGATGCCTTGCGACACCAACCTCGTCGAGTACGAACATACTCCAGCCCAATTACGGGGGCCACCGGCAGAGGTCTACTCTCGCATGATGCGATTTCTTCTCGCAGCTCCGGGATTTTTTTCACAGTGCATTGACGTATGGGCTTTCCACCGACCGCCCATTCTCTGGACGCAACAGGCAACTGTTACTCGTCCCTTCAAAGCTTTTACTCTATTCAGTTGTAAATGTCTTTGTTAACGTATAGCATGTATTTGACCGTATTGTCAAGGTTTTTTCATTTTTCTGAAAAAAATACTTATAAATCTTCCCTTGATTTCCGCATCATAGTATGGTAAGCTCATTCTGAAATACACAATCTGTGGAGGTAGAAATATATGTCAGTAATAGCTATTCCTTCGGTCTCCACGCTGAGTGGTATTCCTCTTTGAGTAAACCCTGGCTTACGACATTCTAGAGGGTGATTTCTCTCGACCTGTTGCGTTTCACCCGCACTTTCTGGGCGCTTTAGCCTGTTGTTTCTCTTCTCTTCGCAGAGGGCAATAATGAGAGTCGCTCGCGGTTTCTCCTCTAATGTTTGGCCTGTGGCTTGCTCCAACCACACAAGGCCGCTGTGATACCACCCCGGAGATACGCTTTCCCAACTTCTTGCATGATTTCATGTCTTCGTTACCTTGGCGAGATATTCGGCTTGCCTATCAGTGCAAATTCAGGCCCATTCTTGCGTCTCGGTGACCCGCTCTATGCATAACATCTGCATCTGAAAGGAATGAGCTATGCAAAAGAGACAAAATCAAGCGCTACTGAAAGTACATCATGTTTTCGCCTATAGGAGCTATTACCTTGAAGAGATTTTTTGAAGATGATCCCGAAGAAGAGCCTATCACATTCGAAAAAATAAAGCCCGGTGCGCGTGAGCGTGCCAGAACTCGTACTCAAGCGCAAGCCAAACCCACCCGGAAGACCAGCTATGAAAGCAGCGCTGATGTCCAGCGCTGGTTGCGCGAACAGGCGTATGATACGCAGCAACATAGCCCTGGCTTCCATCCAACATTGCTGGCATCCAGGCGCGACGCTCCTTGGATTCTTTCGTCGCTGGAGCCATTCTATAAACAGCATTTGATCACCGACGTGCTGCACGAAGCTCATAGCGGCAAGGAGGCCACGGTCTACTGCTGCGAGGCCCATCCATCGACGGGGATGGAATACCTTGCAGCAAAGGTGTACCGCCCGCGTATGTTCCGCAGCCTGCGTAACGATGCTGTCTATCGCTATAGCCGGGTCCAGCGCGATGAACAGGGACAGGCGGAGCATGGAAACAGCCGCCGTGGCAGTGCCGCGACGCGCAAGACGGAGAAAGGACGCGCAGCCCAGGTAGCATCCTGGATCGAGTACGAATACCAGACGCAGCGTCTGCTCTACGCCCATGATGCTAACGTGCCTCGCCCTTTCGCACAAATCGGGAACGCCGTCCTGATGGAATATATCGGGAGCGTCGGTGATCCGGCTCCCCGGCTCAGCGATGTCGTGCTTGAAAAGGAGGAAGCGCAACCACTCTTTGACTGCATCATGCGCAACGTCGAGCTGGCACTGGTCCACGGCCGCATTCACGGCGACCTCTCAGAGTACAACGTCCTCTACTGGCAGGGGGCCGTGACGCTGATTGACTTCGCGCAGGCGGTCGACCCTTATCACAACTCAGACGTGTTCTCGCTGTTCGCGCGTGACATTGAGCGCATCTGCCAGTACTTCGCGCCATACGATGTGCAATGCAATGCACATGAACTCGCGCGGGAAATATGGACCTGGCAGCTGGGACCAATCCCCGAACTGATTTAGGCCGGTGCAGGCAATACACTTCCTTGACTCTGCCAAAGAAATAGTATATAACGCTAATCATCGGCCTCACCCTGATCGCCGTCTGCCTGTTTTGCACTGGGCGGGAGGCCCTCATGCCAACTAAGTTGTTGGTTGCTGACGCTGCTGTTTCCGGCCAGCAGTGTCGGTTGATTGCAAGGAACATCTCATGACTACTTCCATCCCTCCCATTGGGGTGACCGGCTCCACAGGACAACTCGGAGGCAGGGTGGCGACGCGACTCGCCAGCCTCGGCCATCCTCAGCGCCTGCTCGTTCGGAACCTCGCA
>JBKPAZ010000087.1:0-5517 GCA_046726655.1 Chloroflexota bacterium | reverse complement strand
CTTGTCGCTTCGAGCACCTTATCCAGGTCTACACCGGTGTGGATGCCCATGCCATGCAGCATATAGAGCAAGTCTTCGGTCGCTAAATTCCCGGCGGCCCCTGGAGCATAGGGGCAGCCACCAAGGCCGCCCGCGGAAGAGTCAACGATACTGATACCCAACTGCAAGGCCGTCAGCACATTTGCCAGTGCTGTGCCGCGCGTATCGTGGAAATGCACTGCTACTTGCTCGACAGGAATTGCGCCATCATTCACCAGGAGGCTGATGACATCCGCTACCTGGTTCGGCGTTGCCACGCCAATTGTATCACCCAAAGAAAGTTCATCAATGCCCATCTCTAAGAGCGCCTGTGCAACATTGAGTACTTGCCGGGGCTCTACTTTCCCCTCATAGGGACAGCCGAAGACCGTTGAAATATAGCCACGTACAGTCACTTCTTCTTGCTGCGCCAATGCCACTACAGGACGAAAATTAGCAAGGCTTTCCGCAATAGTGGCATTGATGTTATGACGTGTAAAACTCTCACTGGCGGCGGTAAATACGGCAATAGCGCGCACTCCAGCCGCTAATGCGCGCTCCATGCCTTTCAAATTAGGAACCAGCACAGGATAGGATGTCGAGGGGCGTCGTGCCAGTCCGGCCATGACCTCGCTTGCATCGCTCAATTGCGGGATAGCGCGTGGGCTAACAAAGGAAGTGGCTTCAACAACTGGAAGACCTGCACCAGCGAGCATATGTATGAATTGTATTTTCTGTCCGGTGGGAATGACCGCCTTTTCATTCTGCAGGCCATCGCGAGGACCCACTTCGACGACACGTACTGCGCGTGGGAGGGCAGGAAGCGCGGGAATCATCGCTCAAACCTCTTTTATTTCATAATGCGGATGTGGTTCCGGTGTGGGTTCCATAGTAGTATCCGCATTCGTTTTGTCTACTTCTTTGGCGGGGGGCAGCAGCAAGGGAGCAGATTGCTCTTGCACCTGCAGCGTAGAGTTGCTCGAAGTAGCAGGTGTACCTACACGCTCTACTTTCACCTTGGTTAT
Source organism: Chloroflexota bacterium (assembly GCA_046726655.1). Lineage (GTDB taxonomy): Bacteria > Chloroflexota > Ktedonobacteria > Ktedonobacterales > Ktedonobacteraceae > DATMNR01. Next base: position 4,474 of record JBKPAZ010000087.1, on the reverse strand, counting down.
GCGGAGTCCACGAGTAGTTAAGACAGTGAAAGTCAGATTCTTGAAGGTGATGGTATCACCAGCCACAGGAATTTTGTCAAGCTGAGCAAACAAAAAACCACCCAGAGTATCGTAATCTTCATTTTCCAGGTCGGTATCCATCAGCTCATTAAATTCGTCAATGTTAATCTTGGCATCAAAGATATACTCGTATTGCGTGACTTGCTCGTACAGGTTCTCTTCGCGGTCATACTCGTCTTGAATGTCCCCTACAATTTCTTCGACCAGGTCTTCGATAGTGACCAGCCCTGCCACCGAGCCATATTCATCGACGACAATAGCCATATGCGTGCGCTTCTGACGAATTTCACGCAGCAGGTCGTCTAGCTTTTTCGTCTCAGGCACAAAGTATGCCGGGCGCACAAGCTCGCGAATGGGTCTGGAGTTGTTGCCTTCACGTAACTGTTTCAGCATATCTTTGGTAAACAGCACGCCAATGATGTTGTCGATCGTTTCTTCGTAAACAGGAATACGCGAAAAGCCGCCCTGTAAAGCCAGGTCCACTGCCTCATCAACAGTGGCATCGCTTTCCAGCGTTACCATATCTATACGTGGTATCATTACTTCGCGTACCGGAGTATCGGCAAACTCGAAGATGCTGTGAATCATCTCGGTTTCTTCTTCTTCGAGCACCCCTTCTTCCTCGCCCACGGTCACCAACAGGCGCAGTTCTTCTTCAGTCACGAAAGGGCCACGGTGTTTCATCTGACCACCCATGAGGCGAACCAGGGAGTTTGTAATTGCACTCAACGACCAGACCACCGGATGGAGAAGCCAGGCGGCGGCGCGCACAGGATTTACCAGGGCGCGAGCCCAACGCAAGGGATTCTGCACAGCGGCAGTTTTCGGCGTAATCTCGCAGAAGATCAACACAACTAAGGAAATGAGGATAGTGGCGATCAGTTCACCGTACGTTGCCGAGAAGCGGAGCGCCAGTACGGTAGACATGCTGGAAGCAATAATCACAGCTACGCTATTAACGACCAGGATAGTCGAGAGGAAAACATTCGGTTGGGATAGCAGGCGTTCAATCTCGAGGGCCTTTTTATCACCTTCTCCCACCAAATTCTTGAGCTTAATGCGGCTGATAGAGGTAAGCGCGGTTTCAGCTGCAGATGCTGTAGCACAGAGAATTAAAGAAATGATCAGTACAATCAGTTGTAGCCACGCTTCTGTGTCAAATTGTGGACCTTGAGATGCCGTAGCGGCGCGGACGACCGAGAGGGCCGCCACAAGAATTCCGGCTAGGCCAGCGCCGTCCATAAGACCGATTACTCCTTTTCGACGTCCTCTCTTGTAGAACTATCAGGTGGTTGAGGCATTCGCAACACACGCGCCGGAACGCCAACGACCACGGCTCCAGGAGGGACATCGCGGTTCACCACTGAACCAGCTCCTGTGATAGCATATTCACCAACGGTTACCGGGGCTACTAACATTGTATCACTTCCAATCGAGGCTCCGTCACCTATATTGGTGTGATTTTTCCGTACTCCATCGTAATTACAGGTTATGGCGCCCGCGCCGATATTCACATGCTCACCTACAGTGGCATCACCTACATAGCTGAAGTGATGCATGTCGGTTTCCGCACCGATATAGGAATTTTTCACTTCTCCGAAGTTCCCCATACGTACATTACGTGCGAGGTAGGCTCCTGGGCGACAATGACTAAAAGGGCCAATACGCACGCCATCTTCAAGTGTTGTTTCTTCCAATACCGAATTACGAACAATACATCCATTTCCAAGAAAAGACTGGTCGATAGTCGTTCCAGGTCCGATGCGACAGGCAGAACCGATACGCGTTTTCCCTGTGATCATTGTTCCAGGTAGAATAGTAGTGTCAGGTCCGATTTCTACACCTGCGTCGATGTAAGTGGTAGCAGGATCGATGATGGTTACACCCGCGTACATCAGGTGCTCCAGCACACGCAGACGTAGCAGGCGTTCAGCAGCAGCCAGTTGTACGCGGTCATTGATGCCCACGGTCTCGTCAGGTGTTCCACTGACAGTAGCAATCTTGCATCCCTGGGAGTTTGCTATACCTACCAGGTCGGTCAGGTAGTATTCGCCTGACGCATTCCTGGGTAGTGCCTGTAAAGCCGGCCAGAGCCAGCTACGATCAAAGCAGTAGACCCCAGAGTTGACTTCGATGATGCGTTTTTGCTCGTCAGTGGCACGTTTGACCTCGACGACTTCACGTACTTGACCGTCTGCGTCACGCACTACACGACCGTAATCGGAGGGCTGTTCGGCAATTGCGGTGAGGAGGGTCAGAGTTGCCTGATTTGAGAGGTGTTCAAACAGCACGCGGGCCAGTATCTCGCCGCCGATCAGCGGCGTATCGCCATAGCAAACCAGTATCGTCCGGGGCACAGGATGTAACGCCTCCACGACTTTTTCTGCAGCCAGTACTGCGTGACCAGTGCCTGATTGATCTTCCTGGAGAGCATAGAGACAACGCTCACCAAAACTGGCTTCAACCTGGTCTGCTTCATGTCCCAGTACGACAATAGGGCGATGACCAGAGGTTGCAGTTTGAAGTGGGGCAAAAGCAGAAGCAGAGGGGATGGCATCGATGGCGTTGAGTACATGAGCCAGTAGTGGCAACCCTGCCACCTGGTGAAGCACCTTTGGCAGTGTTGAACGCATCCTGGTGCCTTTGCCTGCAGCAAGCACTACGGCAGCATATGTGTCCATGACAAAAATGTAAACCTTCTTAAAGACGACCCCACATCACATCACAAAAAAAGGCTCGGGCGCCAGGATTCGAACCTGGGAATGGTAGATCCAAAGTCTACTGCCTTACCGCTTGGCCACGCCCGATCATCAATCAGCCTACAGAACCGCAGTCACGTTGCGATTATAACATGCTGCAAAAGTATTGACAAGGCCAACTTTGTCTATTCGAAAATTACTTCTCCTCGTCTCGCCTGATTTTTCGCTCTTGCACAAACTTCTCAAAATCATCGACACGGATACGAAGGACGTTCCCAAAACGGTAAGCGTTCAGCAATCCTTCGCGGATATAAGTGCGGATGGTTTCTTCCTTTAAGCCAAGACGTTTCGCCACTTCTTCGACGGAGAGAAAATCTTTATCACTCACGGCAGCACCCCGTTTTTCTTGTAATTATAAGCCAAGACACACATCTACGTCAATTCACCTTGACAGAAAGAGAAAAAGCCATGTACACTAGCATTAATAAGTAAAAACTAGTACTTGTAAGCTTACACATGCCTCCATCAATGGCAACTAATCAGAAAGAGGAAGCGTATGGCAATACAAGTAATAACGCAGGCTTTCAGGCGAGGTATGTCTTGGGGAAGAGAGGGTATCTTTCGCGGTAAGTTGTGCGTTGAACAATCGGAAGAAGGCATTGTCGAGATTATCCAAAACCTGATTGACTTTGCTCTTGAAGGCAATCTTACTAAGGAGCTGCCTCGTCAGGATGTCGGTAATGTTGTTGGATTTGTGCTTGATCAACCCGAGGTTTTTACCATGCTAGCCGGAGGAAACTGATGCCCTTCAAAGACAGAAGCAGATACCAGTCCGAGGAATGGAAGGAATACCAGCGAAACTATCAGCGTAGTTGGCACCAACGCCACAAAGCGAAGCGGCTAGCCAGGATATACGAGAGAAAAGCGGCTACCTACGAATATGTTCAAGAGATCAAAAGTCAACTGTGCTGCGCAGATTGCGGTCAGCGACATCCCGCGACGTTACAATTTCACCATCTAAACTCAGAGGACAAGATGTTTAACGTTGCTGATGCAGTCCGTAACGGGATCAGTCTGGATACAATCAAGAAAGAAATCAGTAAGTGTATCGTTTTGTGCGCCAACTGCCACGCTATCCGACACTACAATATGCGAAATAAAAAGCAAACCAGCCCGGGGATCGCCGGGGAGTTCGAAGAACTTAACACCCTCCTGGCCGTCAGTCCAGAAGAGGAGGATGCCTACAACGGGTAGTTTGGCGATAGCGGCGATGTTGAACAGGAAATCATCGAGTATCACGAGTACTACGGCAACTATAGCCACTGCAAGAAGCAAAGCAAAGTCATTAGGGGGCTTTTTCTGCTGCTGCTTGACCAACCCATGCACCACTTACTATACTGAACTTACCATCTAAAAGAGTGAGATAAGGGATCATGCGACAGATTAATACTTTTCAGCATACCGCATCTTTGCAAACTCGTGCGCAAATAGACATTCTTGCAAAACAACTCAAACCAATCTTAGGTTCAATCAATGGAAAGATATATGCTCAATTCAACGACGATGCCACCCACGGTAAGAAAGCGTTCGAGGCGTACCATACCTGGCAGATAAAAGCGCGAAGTAGCTTCGGTGACTCGCAAGCTGATTTCTGCCTGCAAACCACTTACATGCATTTCGTGCGCATCTTTTTCGTCTGTATTTGCGAGGATTAT
>JBKPAZ010000086.1:0-9414 GCA_046726655.1 Chloroflexota bacterium | reverse complement strand
TCCCTGGGTTGATCCGTGCTTGCTTGCGTAAGCGACGAGTACAGCCATCTTTGTCACCTCCTCTAGGGAAGAATACATCCAGGATGGTATGTCCACATGGCTTCCCTACCAGGGAAAGCATACACTGAGCATGCCCTTTTTACAAGGCGAAGACCTAGCAGCTTCGCCTTCTTCGATCACCTTTCAGGGTGAGCTATGATCCCACACTTGTGAACAATTAGCAAGGGAATCGCCATCGCCAGCCAGGTGATATGTATGCTTGTCAGGACAAGCCGAAACGCTGGGCCTGAGAACTTGACATCCTTCCTTTTCATAAGATACACTTAAGAAGTTAGTTGAGTTAGTAAATCAACTATGTATACTTTTGGTTTGTAGAGAGTTCTTTCTATCACTATTGTTAGCATTCTGTTGATGCATGAGGAGACTTACTTCATGGAAACCAGTTCTGCTGTTCCCTCTAGTGCACCGCGTGTAGATACGCATCTGGCCAAGTTTTCGCAAGCTTGTACTGTCTTGCTCACCGCCCTGGCCTTTCTTTTGAACCAGCCTATCATTGTTGCAATCACTGCCATTATCTTGTTGCTTGCCGCTAGTGTGCCGTCGGTAAGTCCTTTCCGGTTACTCTATCGTTACATTGCCTTACCTCTGCACCTGTTGCGCCCAAGGATTGTAGAGGATGATCCCGCACCTCATCGTTTTGCGCAGGGCGTCGGCGCTGCATTTCTAATTGCCTCAAGCCTTCTGCTTTTTCTTACCAGTGCTACGGCTGTTGGTTGGGCACTCGACCTGATTGTCTTTGTACTGGCTGGTATTAACCTGACCGTTGGTTTCTGTGCCGGGTGCTTTGTGTACTATCACCTCGGACGCGTGGGTATTCTTCCGAGAGTGCGTTACGAAGGCGATTTCCACTGGAGGGGAGTGTAAACGACATGCCGGTATTAATGGTACGGATTGGCGTACTGGTTTTGGTGACTATCCTGCTCTGGCTAATGGTCTGGTCAGGACGTCGTTTCGTTGAGGCACAGCGCCGGCGCGCGCTTGCGGCTGCTCCGATAAACTCGGGTTCAGATGATGTGGATGCTAATCCTGGTCTATCTCTTGTGCGTATCTTAGCGTTCAGTAGCGCTGACTGTCGTCAGTGCCATGAGCTACAGATACCAGCCCTGCAACGCGTATTGGAAGCAAGAGGAACCAAAGTTTCCGTGGCGGAAGTTGATGCGCCCAACTCACCTGACTTGACTCAACGTTTCAGAGTGCTCACTGTGCCTAGCACAGTGGTAATGGACGCAAAAGGCCGCGCACATGCTGTAAACTATGGTTTTGCCAATACGCAGCGTCTTCTCGATCAGGTAGACGAAGTATTGGCTCAAGTTCCTGTTTCGTGAACTAATATCGTTCATTGGCTTCTGTAGTGAAAGGAGATTTCGATGTCAGTTGTTCAGGAATTTCAAAAGGCAAATGATGCTTACGCATCGTCATTCAGCAAAGGAAATTTGCCGATGCCTCCCGCAAGGCATGTGGCTGTGTTGACATGTATGGATGCCCGCCTTGATCCCGCACGCTTCCTCGGCCTTGAAGAGGGAGATGCCCATGTCATCCGAAATGCAGGTGGACGAGCCAGCGATGACGCAATTCGTTCATTAGCTATTTCAGAGCAATTACTCGGCACTAATGAAGTGGTGGTCATTCACCATACCGATTGTGGCATGTTAACATTCAGTAATGCAGACTTGCGCACGAAATTGAAGCAAGAACTGAATGCCGATGCTGAACACGTCGATTTCCTACCATTCAAGGACCTGGAGCAGTCGGTGCGTGATGATGTTGCGACTATCAGGAACTCGCCGTTTATTCCAAAGAACATTGAAGTTAGCGGCTTCATCTATGATGTAAGAAGTGGCAAGTTGTTGCCTGTTACGTAGGATTGATGCAAATTAACAAAATCATGAGGCTAATGCCTCATGATTTTGTTTTCGATGTCTCCGGCAAATCTTTCGGGTTATACCAGCAGTGGCTGCACTTGTTTCTGATCGCTTGTATCTGCCCATCTTTAGATTCTTGCTCCAACTTTTCTACTGAGCCGCTTGTCACCTCTTCATCCGTAATAGGCTGCGCGTACAGTGGATGACCCTCCGAAGTCAGGCAGCGTCCGGTGGCTAGCTCAAATTGCCAGCCATGCATGGTGCATGTCAGGATGCCGTTCTCGATTTGCGCAAAGCGTGTTAGATCGGCCTTCAGATGGGGACAACGCCGCTGGATACGATAGCCGTTGCTTTCCCAGAGCTGCTTTACAGCAGTCTTTTCGGCGTAGTAGCCCTCGGCATATTGCAGGCGTTCCGGCGTGAGGCACTTGAAGAAATTGTACACGTACTCATTGTATGCTCCCTTACGCTCGGCCTCAAAGCGACAGGAGAGGAAAATCTGGTTGATCCAGTCTTCTTCGTGGTGAATAATACAGTATTCGAGAAGTGCCCGATCTATATGGAAGCGGTAATCCCATTCTTCACCATACCAGGCGTAGACACGCCTGGTATGGAAATCAAGCACAATCTGTTGCATGTCGCAGTCGATTAATACGCGCCCATTGATTCCCACGCTGGTCAGGTCAGCCTGCTCCAACAGTGGCTTAAACCAATCGTGGAGTGAAGCCAGGATGTCTACCTGGCCTCTTGGCCAGGAAGCTTTCTGTGCGTCAATAATCGGTTGCTGGCGAGCCTTGTAGTTCTCCAGGTAAGTGCGTTTCTGCGTGAAAATGGCCTGCACCTGTTCCTCTGGTAATGGATGTATGACGGTACAGGCGTCTTTTGTGAGCGCGGCGATACTGCCAGGGATCATCAGCCGCCCGTTGTCCAGTCCGTTCGCCTGTAAGTATTCCAGAAATACCGTCTGATCAGGAAAGGTGTTTGTGGGGTCACGATCAAAGTCATTGAAAGTAAACAGGTGATCGTCCAGGAAACATGGCGGTCCAGCAGATGGAATCACAAAGGTTGCGCCGATTTCTCGCGTGTAACGCAGGGCACGAGCCATTTCGTTTTCGCGTTTCTTGCGCCCAAGGGCCTGTAACATCTTCTCGGGGAAGCGGTAGACCATTGGATACCAGATAGCGCCGGAGAACTGTAGAAAGTGGGCGTCATAAGGCCCATGGCTATGTAAAACGTCCAGGTCGATTGGACGCGAATCATTCTGGTCAAAGATGCGTGTCTCGCCATCGTCTACCATCAACCCAGAATCGCCTAGCGGACCATCGATGGGCGCAACCATCGCCATAATCATGAAACGTAACCCATCTACTTCGGTAGCCTGCCCATTTTTGGTCTGGATGAATTTCGTGAAACCGAGATCCCGCAGCCTGCGCTCGAGCAGGTTCAATGGATAATCTGGTAATAGCACAATGGCATCTTTCCAGACATGCTCACTCAGGAACTGTGGATCAAAATGGTCATGATGCAGGTGCGAGACATACAGGTACGTTGGACGTGAGATTTTCTCCAGGTCCACATCCTCATTACTGGGGAAAGGGAACCACGAGGCGAAGTATGCTGGATTGAACCAGGAGTCGCAGAGAATACTTCCATGCCGAGTCTCAATAAACAGGCCAGCCTGGCCAAGGAATGTAATCTCCAAAAAACCTCCTTCTTCGTGTATAGGGGCTTGTCCCCGTCGTCGCTCCAACGCCATCTCTGTATAAGAACGAACCAGGCAAGCTGTTTGTATCTAGCATTGGGTCGCAAAATAGATTAGTGACCAATTTGTGATACAGAGTTATTTACGCAAGTCAATCGAAATCTGCTTGCCTCTTTGGAAACATGTAAAGGCAAGACGTGTCCAACCATCTGGCCAGCGTGGAGTAGTGGTATACCCATCCTCGGTAAAGCGTAGCCCTGCAAATCCTAATATCGCTGCCTGCCATACTGCCCCTGCACAGGCGGCGTGAATGCCTTCATCAGAGTTTCCTCGCTGATCTTCAAGGTCGACCAATGCTCCTTTCATGAACATCTGATAAGCAGTGTCAACCAGATCTAGCTCGCATGCCAGGATGACGTGGAGTGCTGGTGTAAGCGAAGAGCCATAATCATGGTCAGTGATAGGGAAGTAACAGTCCCAGTTCACTTTCTTGGTCTTAAAATCAAATTGCTGATCCAGCACGGTTAGTAGCATCAAGACATCGGCCTGCTTGATAATTTGATAGTACTGCACTACCTTCATACCCAGGATGCCCTGGTAGGAAGTAGTACGCCCTTTATATTTCTCCTGGTCAAGAGGCTCAAGTTGGAAGAAGCCATCAAATTGTTCGAGGAGACCTGTGCGCTTATCTTGTGGAATACGAATGTGAGCTTTTACATCATGCCAACGGGCCAGGCGCTTCTCATTCAAATCAAGTTGTTGTGTCAGTTCCTTTGCTTTATCAGGAGCGTTGGATCGGAGCCAGTGCAGAGCATGGATTGCAATCTGGATGTTCCATCTCGCCATGTAGTTTGTATAGGCATTATTATTGACGTGTTCGTGATATTCGTCGGGACCAATCACATTGTCGATCTCATAATAACTGCTCTCCGGATTCCATTCGGTGCGACTGGCCCAGAACTCGGCCGTACTCAGCAATATCTCGGTTCCAAACTCACGCATAAATTCGTTATCGCCCGTCACTTGCCAGTACTGCCAGACGGTTTGTGCGATACTGGCCGTGATATGTATTTCGAGGTTCCCGTTGAGCACAGCGATCAGTTCACCAGTTTCCGGGTGGACAATCGCGGGTGGTGTAGTTTCCTTTCCATCTAATGTGCTTTCCCAGGGATATTGTGCTCCATCGTAGCCGTTGCTGTTCGCTTTGGCTCGTGCAGCCGGAAGAAGTCTATAGCGGTATATCAGCAGGTTACGGGCAATGTCGGGATGCACATAGGTGAAATAGGGCAGCATAAATATCTCTGTATCGTGGAAGACGTGACCGCGATAGCCAAAGCCGGTCAGGCCCTTGGCAGCAATGCTATAGCGGCTATCATGCGATGGGGCGCTGATGCGCAATTGATAGATATTGTAACGCACTGCTTGTTGTGCTTTATCGTCACCCTCAATGATTACATCTGAATCCTGCCAATAGTTTTGCCATGCCTTCTTATGCTCTTCAAGTAATGTCTCATAGGGATGAACCTGCACGCATGGATTGGTACGCCTGGTCCCCTCTACTAAAAGTGTATAGTACTTGCCTGGTTCTGCTGGCGATGCGCTCGATTGCAAAATGTGATGATGATGGTCAAGCGCAGTTTGTAGCGCATCTTCTACATCGCGTGAGGTGTACATGACGACGATTTTTTCTGCCGTCATTGTTTCTCCAGCAGCCAATTTCTTATATATGCGAATGCTTGGTGAGGTATCTGAGCGGATTAACTCTTTCTGGAATTGGCAATCCTTGGATGTGAAGCTCATCGTCTGTACTAGTTTAACCGACGAATGGCGTGTTTGCGTGTGCAACCAGAGAAGTTCCCCATGTCGACGCTGCTCTACAGACTCCCAGTGTAGCAAGTCGTGATTCCCCACAGCCATATCGAGGGCAGACCATAGAAGCACATCGAGCTTTTCTCCCATCTTCGGCAGCTCTTCGGCTGTCAGGCTGTAACGAATGGCTCCCACATGCTCATCTGCCAGGCTGGCAAAGCGCTCGCTCGTAATCCGAATACGGATACCACCTGGGCTTTCCCACCCTACCATCCTCCGTAGGATGCCATGTTGCATATCTAATGTGCGTTGGTAATCGAAAATTTTGCCATGGTCCAGGCGAAAGCGTTCGCCATTCACAAACAGTTTAATCGTTAGCCAATCGGGAACGTTTGCTAACTCCTCTTTAGCTATAGCGATTTTATCAAACACACCAGCCAGCAGTGTCCCTGGTGTTGCTTTAGGATAACCTTCCTCAAATGTACCCCGTGTACCGAAATAGCCATTGCCAATAGTGAACATTGTTTCGCGACTATGGAGTTTTTTGGGATCAAACTCACGTTCTTCAATATGCCATGGATTCACAATTTGCCCTCGCTTCGCTCGCCCCTCGATTTATCGAGGGTCTAAAACCTATGATCAAGGGACACACGTGCTGGATAAATCCACACTCTACAGGGTGTCCCTACGTTAGTTTAACACATCTGTTAAATGTAGAGAAGCGAGCGTTGGTAAGACTTTGTCTGCCCTATGGAAACGCTCTTTTGGTCCAATTCCCAGGGCCTGCATTCCAGCGGTCTTGATAGCCTCGATACCTGCATCAGCATCTTCGACCCCCAGGCAATCTGGAGTAGGGACTTGCACCAATCCTGCTGCATAGACGAAGAGATCCGGCGCAGGTTTGCTATTCACCACGCTATTGCCATCTGCTATCCCATCCAGGTAGCTCATAATATCAAGGAGCTCAAGTACTGTGCGGCAGTTTTTGCTTCCGGATGCAATAGCCACTTTGATGCCTGCATCTCGAATCTCTTTCAACAGCTCTCTGCCTCCTGTTACCAGGTCTTCCGGCGTCATTAACTTAATCATCTCATTATAATAACGATTCTTACGGTCCATCATCTCTTGAATCTGTGCTTCAGAGTAATTGCGACCTCGAATGATATACATTAATGACTCTCGGCGGCTAACACCACGCAGGTGCTCATCGTTTTCTTCCCGCGTAAATGGAATACCCTCTTCGTCAGCCAGGCGCTTCCAGGCCAGGTAGTGATATTCCGATGTATCGGTCAACACTCCATCTAGATCAAAAATTATTGCCTTTGGTCTTCGCATAACAGTTAACCTCTCCATTTTGGGTGTGTAGGGGCGAAGCCCTCTGTCAGAGTCCTGGGCATCTCGAATCCCGGCCGAGAGCTTCGCCTTTACGCATTCTCAACTCCTATTTCAGGAAATCCATCGCTGTACGTGCCAGCACCTCTACCCCGATAGGTAGAGCGTCTTCGTCAATGTTGAAACGAGGGTGATGGTGAGGATAATTTGCGCCTTTCTCCTCATTTTTTGCGCCCACAATGAAGTAGCAGCCGGGCACAGCTTCGAGGAAACAAGCCATATCATCGCTGCCTGTACTCATCACTTCCTCGCTATCATCTACGCCTTTCTCGCCTACCGCGGCTATCGCCGCCTTACGCACTATCTCCGTCATCTTTGTGTCATTCACGCATGGGGGGCAACCATCGATTACTTCTGCCTCACAAGAGCCGCCCATTGCAGTCGCTATACCCTTCGCAACCTCGCCGATACGACGCACTAATTTGCTACGATGTTCCGCGCTAAAAGCGCGCAATGTACCATCCATCTCCGCGCTTTCGGGTATGATATTGAAAGCAGTCCCCGCTTGAATCTTACCGATGGTGATAACAGCGGGACTGAATGGCGAAGTCTCGCGACTGATCAGCGTTTGTAGCGCGGTAACAATGTATGCCGAGATCACAATCGGGTCGACGGATCTTTCTGGCATGATGGCGGCGTGTCCACCTTTGCCTTTGACGGTCAGGATAAATCTATCAGCGCTGGCAAAGAGAGGGCCAGCACGAACACCAACATGACCGAGAGGATAATCACTAATCAGATGCAGGCCAATGATACCATCAACACCCTGCATTGCCCCTTCTTTGATCATTGGCTTAGCCCCACCAATTCTCTCTTCGGCTGGCTGGAAGACAAATTTCACATTGCCGGTTAGTTCTGCGCGGCGCTTATTTAAAATATCAGCTACTGTGAGCAGGATAGAGGTATGCCCATCGTGCCCGCAGGCATGCATTTTGCCATTTACCGTGGACCGATAATCTATCTCGTTCAACTCGTGAATTGGAAGGGCATCCATATCGGCGCGGATGGCAATGGTTTTCGCTCCCGGTTTGCTTGCTCCTCCACGTAGCAGACTAACGACGCCCGTTTTAGCGATGCCGGTTTGCACTTCTAATCCCATAGTTCGCAGGCGCTGTGCTACAATGCCAGAAGTCCGCACCTCCTCAAATGCCAGTTCGGGATGCTCGTGCAGGTCGCGGCGCATTGCTACCATATCGGGGACGAGTTCATCAATATCAGATTTCAAGTGATCGGATTCGGACATGGAACCTCCCGGGTGCTCACGAATCAGTTTCAGAATGATAAAAGTTTAAAAGCAAGAAACGGATAGTATTCTTAACCCAATCTATCCTATTATACATATACAAGGTCATATAAAACAATTTCGGAGTGTAGAATGAGAGCAAAAGAATAGGAAAAACAAACCATGCACGAAGAAAACTACTGGGTGGTTCGAGAAGATGGTAATCCGGGAGGCTACCGTTGGGGTCAGCAGCGCAAACAGCAACTACTGGCACAAGAATCACGGGAGAAGGGAAATGCGAGGATATCTCGAACACGCCTTGCGACGCTAATATAAGCCAATTTACGATCTTTATATCTATTTTGGCTGTACAAAGAAACATTTTAACCTGTTACAATTGATACTGTAGTCAAGCGTAGATTTTGCATTTAGGTTGGAAAGCGAAAAAACTGTACGGGACCGTATCCTTATAATCCTATCTTTACTGTCACTCTACTTTCTCTGGGGTGGGACCTACCTGGCCATGCGTATTGCCCTGCAGGGCTTTCCTCCTTTCATTCTGGCAGGTGTGCGTCAACTCACGGCTGGCATCATACTCTATCTCCTTTTACGGCTTCGTAAACATGCGCCGCCTACACGAAAGCAATGGTTGACAGCAATCGTGGTAGGCGGTCTTTTACTGGTAATCGGTAACGGCGGTGTTGTTTTTGCTGAACAGTGGGTATCTTCAGGTTTAGCGGCGTTAGCGCTGGGAGCGATTCCTCTCTGGGCCGCTCTCTTCTCCGGCCTATTTGGACGCTGGCCTTCTCGTATAGAATGGTTTGGACTGGGACTGGGATTTTTAGGACTGGTGCTCTTAAACTTTGAAAATGGACTGCATACCAATCCTTTAGGTGCGATCGTTTTGCTTATTGCACCTATGAGTTGGGCACTTGGTTCCATTTTGAGCCAGCACCTCCCCAGCCCGAAGGGGCTAATGGCGAGCTCATCTCAAATGGTTGCTGGCGGCATCATGTTATTCATCGTTGGTTTTGGTGTTGGCGAACACATGACGAGCATGCCGGGTCCAAGACCACTGGCTGCCATGGCCTATCTCATTATCGGCGGTTCCCTGGTGGCTTTCAGCGCCTATGGCTACCTGCTGCGCCATGTGCGGCCAGCGCTGGCGACCAGTTATGCTTATGTCAACCCGTTGGTAGCAGTGGGCCTGGGAGTAGCGCTTGCAGGTGAGCAAATCACAATGATAGGGTTGTTAGCGATGTTAACAATCTTATCAGGAGTAGGCTTGGTATCGCTGGGACGAGAAAGACCTTGAAAGCGAACTTTGATGTTTAGGGGGGATCAAGCTGTACAAGCCTGGCTGCGGA
>JBKPAZ010000085.1:0-6323 GCA_046726655.1 Chloroflexota bacterium | reverse complement strand
TGAAAAGTGAGTGGAACAGGCCGGTTTTCTTCCGGTCCTGCCGATCGGCGTGATCGGGTCCTACGCGGCAGATGTCTGTGAACCCCGCTAGGTCCGTGAGGAAGCAACGGTAAATGGGCCTCTCTGGGTGTCGTAGGGGAGCCTGGTTGCGCTGATCGGCAGGACCGGGCGAAAATCGGTTTTCTATGCCATGTATATCTTCTTTCAACTCCGGCGGGGGTTCGTGGCCCGTCATTAAGGAATGTAGGCGGGAGTCGTAGCATGACCTCACAATCGCTCTACCGCAAGTGGCGCTCGCAGACTTTTGATGATCTTGTTGGTCAAGAGCCGATTATTCGTACGCTCAAAAATGCCCTCAAAAGCAATAATCCAGCTCATGCCTATCTCTTTACAGGTCCCAGGGGCACCGGCAAAACCAGTACTGCTCGTTTGCTTGCCAAAACAGTCAATTGCAGCAACCCTAAAGATGGCGAGCCTTGCAACGAATGCCTGCAGTGTCGTGAGATTACCGCAGGCAACTCGTTCAACGTCATCGAGATAGACGCTGCCTCTAATCGTGGTATCGACAACATCCGCGACCTGCGTGAAAAGGTCATGATGCCTCCATCCACCGGCAAATATAAGGTCTATGTGCTTGACGAAGCCCATATGCTCACCACCGAAGCCTTTAACGCCTTGCTCAAAACGTTGGAGGAACCGCCGCCTTATGTGATATTCGTCATGGCTACGACGGACGTGCATAAAATGCTGCCCACCGTCCTCTCGCGCTGCCAGCGTTTCGACTTTAAGCGCATTTCTACGCGGCAGATTATTGTGCATTTGCTCTACGTCTCGCAGCAGGAACATATCAAACTCGAGCGATCTGCTGCCGAGTTAATCGCCAGGACTGCGGCAGGGGGTATGCGTGATGCGCTCAGCTTGCTAGATCAGGCTATTGCCTACGCAGGAGAAGAAATCTCGCTGGCACAGGTGCAGGCGATGCTTGGCGTAGCCGATCCGCGTGCTATTTCCAGGCTCATTGCGTCTATTGCGGAACTCAACAGTTCGGCTGTTTTGCACTTGATCCATGAACTTTCCGAAGCAGGAGCAGACCTGCGCCAGATCAACACCCAGGTGGTAGAGTACTGGCGTGCCTTGATGCTTGCCAGAGCCGGCGCAGAAGTAGCTACCATTCTGGATCTCACAGAGGATGAGACGCGCGAGGTAAAGCAACTGTCTCAGCTATTTGGACTGGAGGAGCTGACCGAATGCGCGCGCATCTTTGCGCAGAATGACCTGATACAAAAGAACCAGGGAACTCCCCAGCTTGCCCTGGAACTGGCCTCGCTAGAGTGTATCGAAGTGCATCATCGTGTGATATCGGGCCACCCTGCTCCGTTGATACAGCCACGTTCTGCCATTTCACAGCCACCAGCACAAACTGAAACACCAGGCCGTTTGGAGGCTCGTCTGCAGCAGCCCTCGCCACAAGTTCAGAGAAGGCAGGAAAACTCAAGCACAAACATTTCTCCAATTGGAGAGAAAGTGGAAATTCAAACACCACAAACTCAGAATGATGGCAGCAAGCCGGCGTTGACGGTGCAACAGGTGACTGATGCCTGGGAAAGCGTGATAAAGCGCACAAGGCAAAAGACAAGCCCCGCTATGCTATCGATGTTACGTCCTTGTGAGATTATAGGTATTGAAAGTCGTGCGGAGCAGACTGTCGTTGTCGTACAGTTCGATAAAGAAGGGCACTATAATTATCTGAAAGCGAATGAACGCTATAAATTTCTGGAGTGGGCCTTGACTACGGAATTTCAGACACCATGCTTTGTACGCCTGGTTCCTCCTGGTCAACTCTTTTCGACTGGTCCAATATCCGATCCCGTTAGTTATTCGACGAGTGCAGCGCCAGCAATTGCTCCACAGCAATCAGCGTATCTAGAGCGACCTGATTCGCCTGATTCGCCTCCTTATCCACCTGAGGAGATCTCGGATATGCAAAAGCCGCTCTCCAGGATGAATCAATCTTCGGATGAGGCCAGTCCATCCGATGCAGACTCACTTGCCAGAACAGGCATTGTGAAAGAGAATATCAGTGTAGCGCAGCCACAAGATACCATCGAGCAGAAAGTCCATCGCGACCCTATAGTACAGGAAGTTATCAGAACATTTTCGGCGAGAATCGTTGAGGTTCGCCCAAAGTAAGGAGCTATTTTAGCAATGAATATGCGGGAAATCCAGAAGATGCAGCAGAAACTCATCAAAATGCAGGAGGAACTGGAGGCCACCCAGTTTACTGGCACTGCTGGTGGGGGTGCCGTTACTATTACCATGAGCGGCAAATTTGAAATCACTGCTGTTAAGATTGACCCTGAGGCCTTCAATGCGGAAGACATTGCCGAACTGGAAGTTATGGTGCTTGCTGCTGCCAGGGATGCCTTTAATAAGGTAAGTGAAGCGCAGCAGAGAATGACCAGCGGCATGAACATACCAGGACTTTTCTAGCTTATGAGCGATATTGCGCCGCCGGTGGCGGCACTCATCGAGGAATTTTCGAAACTGCCAGGCGTTGGTGTCAAGACTGCGCAGCGTCTCACGTTTTTCATTCTACGCAGTCCCACTGACCAGGCTCGCCGCCTGGCTGAAGCTATCATGCGCGTCAAGGAGAGTATTGTGTATTGTTCGCGCTGTTTTAACATCACCGAAACCGATCCGTGCGTTACCTGTAGCAATCCTAATCGCGACCAGGAGCTGATCTGTGTCGTGGAGGAACCTCTCGACGTGCTTGCATTGGAGAAGACCGGGGTGTACAAGGGGTTGTATCATGTGCTTCACGGAGCGCTTTCGCCTGTGGAGGGCATCGGCCCCAAAGACTTGCGCATTGACGAACTCCTGCAACGTGTGCGTGAAGAGAATGTGCATGAGGTGATTCTGGCGACAAATCCAAACTTCGAGGGCGAATACACAGCCAACTATATCCAGAAAGAGCTAAAGCCATTCAATGTGCGAATCACGGGCCTGGCGCGTGGCTTGCCTATCGGCGGCGACCTGGAATACGCCGATGAGGGCACGCTCAGCAGAGCTCTCGAAGGTCGTCGTGAGATGTAGAGATAAGGACTTGACATGTACTCATGTATATGGTACTCTTGTTCTACTAAAATGCGGCAAGAGTGCCTTCATGTCTTTAGGCTGGGGGATGAATTGCCGCCCGCCCGCAGGCGGTCTAAACTGTTGACTTCCACTTTCTAGGGGTATAGAGTAGAAAACATGAAAACGTTTGAGTACCGCCTTTATCCGAATAAGGCCCAAGCCCGCTTACTCATGGCTTGCCTGGCAGAGTCTCGCACCATTTATAATGGTATGCTTGAGACGGTCAAGGCGCAGTATGAGCAAGACGAGACATTCCCCAGCAAATATGACCTTGAGGCGGCTTTCAAAGGACGTGGAGGTGAACATGTCCCTGCCACTACGGTGCAGATGCTTGCTGATCGGCTCTCCAAGTCTCTCAAACGTTTCCTTGCTGCTAAAGAGTTGGGTATTCCTGATGTGGGATTCCCACGCTTCAAGAAACCGAACCGCTGGCATTCCATCCAACTGCGACAATATGGCAAAGACTGTTATCTGTATGAGGAGAAGAAACACCTGATGGTGCCGAAGAAGATCGGGCACTTCCTCAAGATCAAGTTGCATCGCCCGATAGAAGGCAAGCCCAAGACCATACATCTCGTCCTGCGGGCTGACGGGCATTGGTATGCCCTTATCGTGTGTGAAACTGAGCCACACAACGAACATCTTTCATCCAATTGTGACCATCCTGACATTGGTATTGATGTAGGGCTGAAGTCCTTTCTGACCGATAGTGAGGGCAACACGGTTGAGAACCCGCGCTTCTATCGCACTTCTCAGAAGACACTCAGACGTAAGCAACGCATGATGTGCCGCCGCAAGCAAGGCAGTCACCGTAAACGCAAGGCTGCTAAGAACGTGGCGAAGACTCATCTCAAGATCAATCGTCAACGCTGCGATCACCATTTCAAGGTGGCTTCACAGTACGCCCAACAGTATCACCATATCGCGGTTGAAGACCTTCAGATCACCACTATGGTCAAGAACCATCATCTATCGAAATCCATTCTGGATGCTAGTTGGAGCCAATTCCTCGCTCTTCTTGAGGCCAAGGCTGCAAGTGCTGGACATCAAGTGATCCGAGTGAACCCGCGCTTCACCACACAGGCATGTAGCAACTGTGGAGAACTGATTCACAAGTCTCTCTCTGTTCGTACTCACATGTGCACCTCCTGTGGCTATGTGGCAGACCGTGATGTGAATGCCGTGAAAAACATTTTGTGCAAGGCGGGGGCACCGCCTTCAGGAGTTAACGTACACCAGTAGGTGCAGCGTTTCCTGAGAAGCTCGTCAGCCTTTAGGCGACGGGAGTTGTCACATTTGAGAAATAGGCATGGAGAGAGCCTATTTCCGCTTTTGCAACTGTGCCGGAGAATGTCTAACAGGGAAGCAACAACGACTAGCTGACAACGAGCCAGGATTCGTTGTTTCGTGCCGTTAAAAAGGCGACGGGAAATTCCCCTCCCCTTGAGGGGATTGGCAGCAAAATAAAAGGAGGAATACAGGGGTGGTGAGCGGGATGTTACTGATTCTGCCTGTATCCTGCACCCTGTAATTGTAAAATGCCAATGAGTAAAAAGGACAAAATCATGGCTGATCGAAGCAGTACTGCCGTTTCTACTGCTACCACTGAGCGTGAAAAGGCTATTGAACAGGCGCTTAACCAGATTGAACGTCGCTTTGGCAAAGGCGCGATCATGAAACTGGGAGAAGTGTCAAGAATTCATGTTGAGGTAATCTCCACAGGATCGATTGCATTGGATCTCGCCCTTGGCGTGGGGGGCATACCACGAGGCCGTATTACTGAAATTTATGGCCCTGAAGCATCCGGTAAAACTACCCTCTGCCAGCACATCATCGCCAGTGCGCAACGTGCCGGAGGTTATGCCGCTTTTATTGATGCTGAGCATGCACTTGATCGCGCCTATGCTGCTCGCTGCGGTGTTGATATCACGAACCTGCTCATTTCGCAACCGGATACTGGCGAACAGGCACTTGAGATCGTTGATGCACTCATACGTAGTAACGCCATTGATGTGGTCGTCATCGACTCGGTGGCGGCGCTGACACCGCGTGCCGAAATCGAGGGAGAGATGGGCGACTCGCATGTCGGTCTACAAGCCCGCCTGATGAGCCAGGCCATGCGTAAACTGACTTCGGCCATTAGTAGCTCCAACACTTCCGTCGTTTTTACCAATCAGTTGCGTGAGAAGGTTGGTGTCATGTTTGGCAATCCTGAGACGACTTCTGGCGGTAAAGCGCTCAAGTTTTATGCCTCTGTCCGCCTGGATATTCGTCGTACAGATTCGATCAAGCAGGGACAGGAAGTAATGGGAAACCGCACTCGCGTGCGCGTAGTCAAGAACAAGGTGGCTCCTCCTTTCCGTGTCGCAGAGTTCGATATCATGTACAGCGAAGGTATTTCTCGCGAGGGTGGCCTGATCGACCTTGGTTTAGAGATGGGCCTTGTCAAGAAGAGCGGCGCCTGGTTCAATGTAGGCGATATCCGTCTTGGTCAAGGTCGCGAGAACGCCAAAGACTTCCTGCGCCAGAATAGTGACGTTGCCGGCGCACTTGAAGATCAGATCCGTGGCAATATTTCCTCCTTCAGAGCCGGTGAACTTGAGACAGCGGCGGAAGCAGAGGCAGAAGACGAAGAGATTCTGGAAGAGATATAGCGGTTGGCGTGATCGAAAATGATGTCAGAAAGCCCTGGCCCCACCCCAGGGCGGCCGCAAGGGCACGCCCCTACTATATACGAACGCGCCTGTCAAGTCATCTGAACGTGTATAGTAGAGGCGGGGCTTGCCCCCATAGGCGCGAACTTAAGCACTTGAACACAAGAAGAGCAGAGCCAGCCGGAGGCTGCACCAGTTGGGCCTTAAGCAGGCGACGGATGGTGGTCTCATGATGCCCCCGCTGGCGTGGGCTGCCGCACACAAAACGGTGCAGGTAGGGCAAGCACGCCAACAGCCGTGCAGGGGTCCAGTAGCCTTGCACGACGATGCGCACACAGGCTGGTGAGCAGCCAACTACTCACGGCTGCCTCTGGCAGCTCCTGCGGCGTCGGTGCACTGAGCGGTACCAGGCTAGCCGTAGCAGGAGCCATCAGCTTCTGCACCGCCTCGGCGGTCTGCAGCAGCAGCGCCTGTGCCGAGGCCACCTCCTGTTGCTATAAGGCCCAACACACCAACAAGGGGTATGACACCGAT
>JBKPAZ010000084.1:0-8396 GCA_046726655.1 Chloroflexota bacterium | reverse complement strand
GCCTCCCAGATGAGTCTTCCCACTCGTGCGCAGGCACGAGTCAAGATCCCAGCCAGAACAGCTGGTAGCTAGACCGCGCGTGGACGGCTGGTAACAGTCGCAGCGAAGCGGCCCTAATGATCGTACGGCTTGTCTGCCAGCCTGGCGTGCTGGTTGGCCCAGCGCGTGCCGCCACGCATGGCCCAGCAGACCAGCGGCGCTTTGCCTGCTTGAGCTGACCCTCGGCTTGGGCTTGGCAAAATTGAGGTAATTATTCTTGTTTAGGAAACATGAAGACGCAAGAAATTGCGTCTTCATGTTTTTTGAGTGCAATGTGAGATAGAGTTGCGAAAGATGCTATTTCCTACAAAGTAGCGAAGCCAGCGTTGTAATGGCATACTAAGCGTCTTTGTTACCAGGCAGCGCAACTGTACCATCCTACATATTCAATGCGCAACGTATCTCTTTCCGCGTCTCTTCATCCTCTTCACCGACCAACGCCTCTTCTAATGCCTTTTTTGCCTGTTCGCCTCCGATCCTACCCAGGGCCCACGCCGCATGCCCCCTGATCAAGGGCTCATGATCGTGGAGCGCCCCGATAAGCGGGTGCACGGCTTGTTGATCCCCGCTATTGCCAAGAGCCACACAAACATTCCTTAATAATCCACGCCGCTTGGTACGGCGAATTGGACTCAGGCGGAATCGCTCGCGAAACTGTTCCTCCGTCAGAGAAAGCAACGGGATCAGTTCGGGATTACTTCCAATACCTGCGCGTGGTCTAAATTCCTGGCGAGGGTGAAAATGTACAGGCTGCAATGATGAGGTCGTCTCACTGCCATCTTTCCTTAATCCGAGGCGTCTCTCAGCCACTTTATTCACAGGGCATACCTGCTGGCAGATATCACAGCCGAAGATGAGATTCCCCATTAAGGGTCGTAACTCCAGGGGAATACTGCCGCGCAATTCGATAGTTAGATACGAAATACAACGCGTGTTGTCGAGTACGTATGGAGCAGGCAAGGCTGCAGTTGGGCAAGCGTGAAGGCAGATTTCGCAGCTGCCGCAACTGGCTTTTGAAGGAGTATCATAGGGCTTTCCTGCATTGTCTCCCAAAGGGAGATTCGTCACGATCTCTGCCAGGAAGACCCAGGAACCCCATCCCTTCGTTAAGATATTAGTGTTTTTGCCATACCAGCCCAACCCGGCGCGCTGCGCAACTGCGCGATCCACCATACGTCCGGTATCTACAAACAATCGTGTCTCTACATCCCCCACCTCATCGCGACTGTATGCACGCAGCCAGGTTGCGAATTGTTGCAGTTTGGGTTTAATGATCTCATGATAGTCTTCTCCCCATGCGTAGCGCGAAATACGACCTCTTGGTACTCCGTCTTCCCTCTCGTCAGGCTGCTCAGTGAGATAGAACATGGCAAGGGCAATAATCGATTTAGCGCCTGGTACTAATGCATCGGGGTGACATGATACCTCGGCTCGTTCGGCAGTAAACCAGGGTAGTCCATCCATCAGCCCCTGCGCGATACGCTCTTTGATGATCCGCTCGGCCTCTGGAAATTCCTCGGCGCTTGTAATGCGCACGATGTCGAAACCGAGCGAGTAAGCATATTCTTTGATAGTGGTAGTGTTTAACATAAGTTTTAGTTGGTTACATCTCTGTGTTCATTTATCCACCATGCCAGCCCAATGAACGCGGCCAGGTATACGGCCAGTACAAGGAGCGCATGCAGATCAGAGAGCGAAGAGCCGCTTCCGCCGAAGATGTACTGTCCCTGATTTTGTAACAATGCTCCAATATTGTTCTCAATAAAGTAATCTGGAATAGTCTTCAAAAAATTGCCGAAAGGCCCTTGACTAAAAGTTCCGGCGAGTTTAAGAATACCTCCCACGATCGGCTCAACAAAAAGCCACGTCAGCGCTCCCACGATGCCAGCCACCGTTGAATGCCCCAAGATCGCGAAAAAGATGGCAATGGTGGCATAGATGAACCAGTCGAGCATAGCGATGAGCAGGTAGAGCATTGCATGCGCTATCCAGCCTGCGCTGAGGAAACCGAAATCCTGAGCTATACTGCTGAGAGCATTGAGCGCCTGTCCTGTGAGTATGCCGATAATGGACATTGTCAGTATGCCGACGGCGGCGCAAACGGCGGCTACTCCCACTTTGGCGAGCAGAAATTGCGAGCGTGTTGGCCCGCGAGTGTACATCAGGCGAACCGTGCCGATACTGAACTCTCCTCCAGCAGTAGCTCCTATCAAGATGATGATCAAAATCGTGCCTGCACTCAGCGCAAACTGCACGGCTATGTTCAATGAGGTGGGCAGGCGCAGTGGTTCTGAGGCGCTACGCAAGGCGTCTTCCCTGAATTGTGCCACCTGTGCTGCCGAAGGCGGGGGACAGTTTGGCTGTGGCTGACCTTGTGGGGGGCCACCTCGTGGCTGGCAAGACGGTACGAAACTCTCTGGGGGAGCGCTCAGTACAAAGAACGTGTTGAGCGAAAATAAGAGAAAAACAAGTATGGCAATGACGATAGCGATACTGAACAGCACTTTTGACATGATCCTGCGGCGTATCTTGTAAATTTCCATACCAATGAGTCGCAGCAGCACAGATATATAGTCTTGCCTTCCCAGGATCACAGATTCAGTGCGTACTTCCCCGGCATTTGTTTGAGGTATCACACTCATTCGATGCCTCCCTTTCTATTCCCGGGCCACTCTGCGCCTTTTATGGAGCCAGGTTGCTGCCTGGCGGAACTGCCTCCAGCTAGAGCGGCCATTCCCAGGCGCGACCCAGTAGGAACAGATGGAGTTGTGAGCTGGAGGAAGACCTCTTCCAGGCTGCCCTCGTATGGGTGTAGTTCAGCGGCGAATAGACTATTGCGTGCAAGTAATGCATTGATTTCAGTTGAATAAGACTTAGGGGTATCTACCCGCAGCATTGATTGACCTTGTTTATCCATTTGAACATGTACCGCGCTAATCCAATCAGCTCCTTGCTGTTTTGCTTCTTCCAGGATAGTCTTTGCTTCCTGTATCTCCTCTAGCGTATTCAATCTTACCAGAACTTGCTCACTGCCACGCAATAGTTCATGGACATTGCCCTGCTTGATCAGGTTCCCTTTTTGCAGGATCGCCACACGGTTGCAGACCTGCTGTACTTCGTTGAGAAGATGGCTGGATAAAAAGATAGTTTTACCCAGGGAAGCTAATCGATGAATGAGTTGGCGAATCTCAAACATACCTGCCGGGTCAAGCCCATTAGTAGGTTCGTCCAGAAGTACAAGTTCTGGGTCTGTGAGAAGGGCTGCAGCAATGCCAAGGCGCTGCTTCATACCAAGTGAGTATTTACGGTAGGCCATTTTCGCTTGAGCACGAAGTTCAACAAGTTCCAACACTTCTTCGATACGGCGCTGGTTCGCTTTACCCGAAACCATCCCGGATGCAGAGCCAATCACACGTAGATTGTCTATCCCTGAGAGATAAGGGTAGAACACCGGCGTTTCCACAATCGCTCCGATACGTGGAAGAATGGAGGGCATTTGCTGTGCTGTATCCATACCAAAGATAACTGCACGACCGGCAGTTGGACGGATAAGGCCAAGGAGCATACGCATAGTAGTGGTTTTGCCCGAACCATTGGGACCGAGAAAGCCAAAGACATCACCTCGCATGATCTGGAGATGCAGGTCATTGACGGCAATCAGTCTGCCGAAAGCTTTAGTCAGCCTGCTTGTGCTGATGATGACATTTGATTGAAACGAAGCTTCGATGTCTTCTTGCAACATGTGCTGCCTTTCAATAAACTTCAATAATGCTTCATACCTTTTCTAGATGCCAGGCATTTACCAATTATGGCATGCTTTAGATGCGAAGGCAAGCGCATTTATATCTCGACAATCCCAAAGTTGTATGCTAGAATTCTGCTAGGAGAAGAACATGAAAGCGGTACTAAATGGCCCACAGGGAAGAACAATCCTGGAATCTACGCTCTTTACAATTGGAAGTAGTCCAGACAATTCGCTCGTGCTCGATAATTTAAAGGTCTCGGCCCATCATGCGGAGATCCGTTCGGAGGAGCAGGGCTTCACTATCACTGATTTGGGAGGGATTCAAGGCACCTATGTGAATGGGGAAAGGCTCGACTTTAAGATGCCCCGATTGCTCAATCCTGGCGACTCGATTGCGATCGAGGATATGGTATTCACCTATGATGTAGAAGACACGCCGCGAACTGAGGAGGCCCCATCAACATCGTCCAACCAGGAGGGAGATGCTGGCGCTCCTTCTGATGGGAATGAAGACACGCTTCCTACTTCGGTGGCTTATGCGATGGACAACATGAGCGAACCACCAGAAGATCAGCAGCCAGACGATACACCATTCATTCCTGCTGACTATGATGGACCGATACCGGGGTACGTGCCAGTTGAACAGGTGCGGCGCAGGAATCGTCGTTTCCTATTCATTGGGCTTGGACTGCTCGTCGTGATAGGCCTGGTTGTGGGAGGTTATTTCTATTTCACTCGCTCGACGCCTGAGAAAACGCTCGATGCTTTTTGTAATGCGATGCAGGTGCAGGATTATCAGACCGCCTATAATCAACTCTCTGCCTCATTACAGAATAGAGAAACAGAATTTGAATTTGCCAATACTTCACAGGCAGGAGGCAAAGTAAGCGCCTGCACACATAGCTCTGCAAATGCAACGAGGAACCAGACGACAGCAAACGTGACACTTGTAACCGGCTCCGGGCTAAGGTCCAACACTATTGTCACATTGATGGCCGATAGTGGCAACACCTGGAAGTTAAGTATGCTTCCAACTACACCGAGCATGACACTCACAGCGTTCTGTAATGCGCTGCAAAGCAACAATTATCCCACAGCCTATCTTCAACTATCCAGTGGCATCAGGAGAGTGCATGCGGAAGGGCAGTTTGAAACGGACTTTACTGGATTAACATGTTCTTATGGCGCTGTTTCTCCGTCAGGAAACACTGCCTCAACAACTGTGACGTTTAGAAATGCCTCAGGACAGACGGCCAGGGCCACAGTTTCTCTTATACAGGATGTTGATAGCAACAACAATTGGAAAATCGACGGCATACAATTCTGATCAGGATTAGGAAAGCAAAGGAGTAGGAGTGTGACAGATGACCTTGAGCAGCAACTGAGCGCCAGACAAGGAGGTTCTGTATGCATCACCTCCCGATGGGAACCGTCACGTTGCTCTTCACCGACATGGAAGGGTCCACTCGTCTGGTTCAGCAGTTGGGTGAGCGCTACACCGACCTGTTGGAGGAGTACCGCCAACTCCTACGCGCAGCATTCCAACGGTGGTACGGGAACGAGGTGGACACACAAGGAGATGCCTTCTTCGTGGCTTTTGCTCGCGCCACCGATGCCGTCTCAGGTGCAGTAGCAGCACAACGTGCCCTCGCCTCGCATATCTGGCCCGAAGGAGTGGTCGTGCGTGTCCGTATGGGTATACATACAGGCGAACCAACGCTTTCCTCCGAGGGCTACACTGGTTTGGACGTGCATCTTGCCGCACGCATGATGAGTGCTGGGCACGGAGGGCAGGTGCTGCTTTCTCAAACCACTCGTGACCTTGTAGAGCATGATCTGCCGGCCGGAGTGAGCCTACGGGACTTGGGAGCACATCGCCTCAGGGACTTACAGCAGAAGAGCCACCTCTATCAGCTCGTCATTGCGGATTTCCAGGCTTCCTTTCCGCCTCTCAAAACACTCGACACGCATCCCAATAACCTGCCTGTCCAGCTCACACCATTTATTGGGCGCGAGCAGGAACTGACAGCCGTCGGGCAACTCTTGCGCCGCGAGGATGTGCGCCTGCTCACCCTGACAGGTCCTGGTGGCGCGGGCAAGACTCGCTTAGGCTTGCAGGTGGCAGCTGAGTTGAGTGACCGCTTCGCCGACGGCGCCTTTTTCGTGAACCTGGCCCCAGTTAGTGATCCCGCTTTGGTTGTGCCCACCATTGCTCAGACGCTTGACATCCGCGAAGTAACCGGCCAGCCCTTGCTTGAGCACGTGAAGCAAGAGTTGCAGCAGAAGCACATGTTACTCCTCCTGGACAACTTTGAGCAGGTGGTTACCGCAGGCGTACAGATAGTAGACGTACTTGCGGCCTGCCCACAACTCAAGATTCTGGTGACGAGTCGCGAGGTTTTGCATGTGCAGGCAGAGCAAGAGTTCCCAGTACCCCCACTGGCGCTCCCTGATCCCGGACACCTGCCGGACCTCATAGTCTTATCGCACTATGCAGCGGTGGCGCTCTTCCTCCAGCGCGCCCAGGCCATCAAGCCCGACTTCCAGTTGACCCAGGCCAATGCCAGAGCCATCGCCGAAATCTGTGTGCGCCTGGATGGTTTGCCACTGGCGATAGAATTGGCAGCAGCCCGTCTGAAACTATTTCCACTACAGGCATTGCTCGCGCGACTGGATCAACGGTTGTCTGTGTTGACAGGCACCTCGCGTGATGTCCCGACACGGCAGCAGACGCTGCGCAACACGATTTCATGGAGCTATAACCTGCTCGATGCCGCGGAGCAGCAACTCTTCAGGCGGCTCTCCGTCTTCGTTGGTGGTTGTACTCTGGAGGCGGTAGAGGCAGTCTGCGCCGACGCGTCAGATGGTGGTGAAGCAGGGCAGGTATTGGAGAGAGTTGCTTCGCTTATCGACAAAAGCTTGTTGCAGCAGACCGAGCAAGAAGGCCAGGAGCCACGCCTGGTAATGCTGGAGACGATTCGTGAGTATGGGCTGGAGCGCCTTAATGCGCATGGGGAGATGGAGGCCGCACAGCAAGGTCATGCTGAGTACTACCTGCGGCTTTCGGAGAAAGCCGAGCCAGAGTTAGTAGGTCCACAGCAAGCCATGTGGTTAGAGCGCTTGGAGCAGGAGCATGAGAACCTGCGAGCAGTAATGCAGTGGTCACTGGAACAAGCGGAGGGGGATAGAGGGGATGCGAGGAGGGAGATAGCCTTGCGCCTGGGAGGAGCGCTACGGCAATTCTGGTATATGCGAACTTACTTCAGCGAGGGGCGGGATTTTCTGGAGCGAGCGCTCTCGCGAAGCGATGGGGTGGCAGCATCTGTGCGGGCAAAAGCGCTCTTTGCTGCCACGAGACTACATGTGAGCCTGGGCTATCTTGATCGAGCGGAGGCGCTCTGCGAGGAGAGTCTGGCACTGTACCGGGAACTGGGGGACACAGCGGGTATTGCCTCCTCCCTCCATCTGATCGCAGCTATAGCCTGGGGGAGGGGTAACCTCGCCATGGCGCGCTCACAAGAAGAGGAATCCTTAGCACTTTTCAAAGAGTTGGGTGACAAGAGGTCAGTCGCCTATGCACTGGTCTACCTGGGGAACCTGGTCATCGATCAAGGTGAGTACGTCAGAGCACGCAGCCTGCTCGAAGACGGTCTGGAGATGAATAAGAAACTGGGAGACACAACCAGTATTGCCGACTCGCTCTTCAACCTGGCACGGTTGTGCTATGTGTCCCAGGGTGACCTTACACAGGCACACACCTGGCTTGAGGAGAGCCTGGCGCTCTATCGAGAGTTGGGCGACAGAGAGAGTATCGCTTACTATCTCCAACTCTCAGGGCTGCTCGCCCTCGATGAAGGGGAGACGGCCCTGGCATACTCGCGAGTTGAGCAGGCGGTGGCGCTCTTCAAGGAGATGAGACACCAGTATGGCACGACCGTATCACTCTACGCATTCGCGCAGGTCGTCGGGGCTTCAGGGGACGATGCGCGTTCCCAATCGCTCTACGAGGAAGGCATAGCGGTGGCGCGCAAGACGGGGAACAGACATGTTGCCTTTGGCCTGGAAGGGTTGGCACGCGTGGTTGCAGTGCAGGGAGAGTTGTCATGGGCGGCACGGTTGTGGGGTGCGGCGGAGACTCTGCGCGAAACTATTGGTGCCCCCATCCCTCCTGTCGAACGTCCTGCCTATGAGTCCTCAGTCACCGCCGCTCGCGCTCAACTCGGCGAAAAGCTCTTTGCCACCGCGTGGGCCGAAGGTCGCTTGATGACACCGGAGCAGGCTCTTGCCGCGCGAGAACCGGTGATGAACGACAGGGAGAACGAGGATTGATAGTGTTGGCGAATTGGTTTCCCAAGCTCAAATCAGGAATACTTTGTTCTTCATTGCAAGCTCATTTATGATTTCGCCAACACTATCAGGATTCATGTAACAATCTCTCGTCAGACTGGAAAGCGGTTCTCTCTCGCTTATTGGCCAGCGCTTACCAGAGCTCCTTCCCGCAGCCGTTGCACATCGCGCATGGGTGGGACACCGAAGAGGCTTTTGTACTCGCGATTAAAGTGCGAGGCGTCGTGATACCCCACGCGATAGGCCGCACTGGCCGCGTCGAGGT
>JBKPAZ010000083.1:0-12031 GCA_046726655.1 Chloroflexota bacterium | reverse complement strand
CATCACCTCCACCACGCTCCACTAGTTCATTGGTCAGCACGGCCAGCGCGGCCTCGGGCGACGGGGGCTGCGGGGTGCGCAGCAGCGCGAGCGCGGTGGTGCCGAGCTGGGCATCAAGGGTTTGCAGGGCGGCAATCAGATAGGAGAGAAAGCGTGTGGGGTCATTGTCCTCCGCTTCTAATGAGAGCCATGCGACATGCGTGCCGCTCTCCACGAGCCATTGGGCAAGCAACGTCGTTTTACCAAACCCGGCGGGCGCAGACACGAGCGTGAGTGCACGCTCCACGCCCTGCTGGAGCCGCTCGGTCAAGTGAGCACGGGGGATCAGTTGCGCGCGCGGGCGTGGCACATAGAGCTTGGTCGCTATGGGTAAGAACACTGCAAGCCCACCATCCTCGCTCATGGATCAGCAAAATGATGAGCAAGATGATCAGTCATGCCCTTCTCTCACCTGATCGGTGCCAGCTATACTTGGCCTATCAGCTCGACTCGGCTCCTGTTTCGTTGTCAGGCTGTACATCGTTCATTTCGAGCTGTGAAGTAGCTGCATGCCCCGAGGAGAGGCGGGTATGAGATACCGTCAAGAATGTACGTCCATCTGTTTGCTCAACGCGGGTGTGAACCACTACCCGCCACAAAGAAGGAGTGATCACCACGACAAGTCAGTTTGCAGGTGGGTTTTCCACGCTGACCGAGGAAATGACCGCTGACCGTTTGCCAGTCGAGGGGCGTGTCCCTCCCGCTTTCCACTTGATTTGGCGGTTTACAACAAAGGAATACAATCAAATGGAAGCCTATCGATTTGGAAAGAATCCACCGAAGGTGGACTATCGTACCTTGCGCTTCAAAGATTATCTAACGCCGAGATCGCTTGATCCTTGACGCCCGTGGGCAGAAACGATGACGGAAAAAGAGCTGTTCGAGAAATGCACGTGCCTCGGAGTCTTGGTACAAAACGGGGAGGCCACGAATCCGTACCACAATGTGGGCTGCCGAGAACTGGACACTGATACGTATTCCGGCGTCAACTTCACTTAGGCCAATACTCAGGAGAGAATGAACCCTCGACCCAGTTTATCCTGCGGATCGACGAGGAATTCGTGACGGCCTGTGATGAATGCCCTTCCGCTTACTTCGGGTACAACCGCCCTAAATGGCCCAACCTGCACATGACCGACGAAGCGCCCACTAAACGTGCTGGCTGCCCCTAAAATACTCTCAATGACGATGTGCTGACCATCGGCAATTTCACCCTTGGCATGATGCAATGCCAGGCGAGCTGAGACGCCGGTACCAGTCGGGGAGCGATCAACCTCGGCATTGGCAAAAATACAGACGTTACGGCTATGGTGGGCTGGATTTTCAGGCGGCCCGGTTAAAATGGTGCCATACAGAAAGCTCAAATCCTCCTCCTGCGGATGCTGTACGGGGAGAACTGCATTGACTGCCTTTGTGATCGTATCTCCTGCCGCAGCTAGTTGATGCGCCTGTTCCGGGGTGACGCTCAACCCTAGTTGAGCGGCAGGGATAAAAGCGTAGAATGCGCCGCCGAAGGCGACATCTACGGTCAGGTGTCCGTATAGGGGCGCATCTAGTTCAACATCGCGAGCGTACAAAAATGAGGGTACATTTAGAAATGATACTTGCTCGACATGACCACCATTGTCGAGGTGTGCGGTAGCGCGGACCAGGCCAGCAGGAGTATCGAGATTAACCGGCGTATGTTGTCCCTTAGCTGGGAAAGCTCCTGTCTCTAGAAGAGCCGTCACCAGGGCAATAATCCCGTGGCCACACATGGTGCTGTAGCCTTCATTGTGCATGAACAGAACACCGAGATCAGCCTCGGACGTCACTGGTTGGGTCAGCACACACCCATACATGTCGCGGTGCCCTCGTGGCTCCCACATCAACGCCCTTCGAATATGGTCGTAGTGCTGTTGCATATAACGGCGCCGCTCAAGCATAGTGACACCTCGAAGTTCAGGCAACCCACCGGTAATGATCCGTAGCGGCTCGCCCGCTGCATGGGCATCGACCGTTGTAATCACCGTTGCACGTTCAACTATATCAACCTGCTTCCAGTTCAGTTCCATGCTCCTCCTCCTCTCCCATATAATGTTGAAAGAAGAAAGTGGTAATTGGTGGTGTGAATAAATTTCTTATAGCCATTGGCTATTTAGCCGGGGATAGATAAACAAGTGACATATCACCGGATCGACTTCTCGCGGCCCGGGTCTTCCTTTTCCAGCTGGTTACTTACATTATATGCATCACACACCAGCTGACAGATTTCTTCTGGGTCGTCAGACATCAGTAGTAAGCCTGCATCATCTTGCGATATTTTCTCAGTAGCCAACATAGTATCCCGTATCCAGTTGATGAGACCTTCCCAGTATGCAGAGCCGGAGAGTATAACGGGAAAGTGGCGTACCTTTCTCGTCTGAATGAGTGTCAAAGCTTCAAACAGTTCATCCATTGTACCGAAGCCACCAGGATAAATGATGAATGCATTCGAATATTTGACAAACATAGTCTTACGCACAAAGAAGTAGCGGAAGTCGAGCGCAATATCCAGGTAGGGGTTATGATCTTGCTCAAAGGGCAGCTCAATATTACAGCCAATCGAGAGATTCCCGCCTTCCTGCGCTCCCTTATTTGCAGCTTCCATAATACCAGGACCGCCGCCTGTAATGATACCAAAACCCGCCTTCGCCAGTAAACGCGCTGTCTCAACCGCCGAAACATACATTGGATCATCAGGCTTCGTCCGTGCCGAACCGAATAAAGCGACGGATGGGGGGATATGAGCGAGAACGTCAAAGCCGTCCACAAACTCGCTCATAATACGTAACACACGCCAGGGGTCGGTAAAGGTAAAGTCAAGGTGCAAGGCGCGTTCAAAAGCATGTTCCTCTTCTCTGACTCGTTCATGTGGCATTGGCTCGGTAGGGCTAATCAGAGGTTGTACTGGACGAGTTAGCAATCGCTGATCTTCTGTCACCACGCCGCCCTTGTTTCTCAAGTAGCGGTAGCGGTCCGTCGCCCTTCTATTGCGGTGGTTCCCGTTGCCGTTATTTCTCATGTTATTGTTTTTCGTATTCATAGCTATTCTCTTCCAGTTCTAAGGTGTCCGCGTTCCTATTCCCTTCTTCCTCCAACTCACTGAGTCGTCGCTTCAATATTATAGTGGCCAGAGGCGGCAAAGTTAAGAGTATCGAGTGCGGGCAAGATTGCCAGTAGATTGGTCCGCTTGGCATTGGTTGTTTGTTTTCCAGCCCACTACCACCATAACAAATAGCATCACTATTAATCAACTCATAGTACTCCCCCGCGTGCGGCACACCAACCCGGTAGCCGTGGCGCGGTATAGGAGTGAAGTTACACACAAATACGAGCGTATCCTCCCCTTTTTTAGTACACCGCATAAAAGAGACAACGCTCTGATCAGAATCATGAGGGTCAATCCACGAGAACCCCTCCGGCTCGTTATCTAGCTCGCTCAGGGCTGGTTCGCTCTTGTATAGATGATTCAGATCGCGCACAAAGCTCTGTAACTGTCTATGAAGAGGATCGCTTGGCGGCTCAAGTAGGTGCCAATCAAGGCTCTCTTCAAAGTTCCACTCTTTCCATTGTCCGAACTCCCCTCCCATGAAAAGGAGCTTTTTCCCCGGGTGCCCCCACATATATCCAAAAAATGCCCGCAGGTTTGCAAAACGCTGCCAGAGATCCCCAGGCATCTTATTAATCAGGGATCCCTTAATATGTACGACTTCGTCATGAGAAAGTGGCAGAACAAAGTTTTCGGAATAGGCATACATCAAAGAGAATGTTATATTGTTGTGATGATATCGTCGATGGATCGGATCCATATGCATGTAATCCAACATGTCATGCATCCAGCCCATATTCCACTTCAAACTGAACCCTAACCCGCCAACGTAGGTCGGTCTGGTAACGAGGGGCCAGGCTGTCGATTCTTCGGCTATGGTCAATGTTCCCGGCTGCTCGGCGTAAACCGCTTCGTTCAGTTGACGCAGAAATTCCACGGCTTCGAGATGTTCTCTGCCTCCGTAGCGGTTAGCAACCCACTCGCCAGGTTTGCGCAGGTAATCAAGATAGAGCATAGATGCCACCGCATCGACGCGCAGGCCATCGATATGATACTCCTTTAGCCAGAACAGGGCATTGGCAAGCAAGAAATTTCGCACCTCGCTGCGACCGTAGTCAAAAACGAGCGTTCCCCATTCCTTATGTTCACCCTTGCGGGGATCGGCATACTCATAGAGATGTGTGCCATCGAAAAACCTTAGAGCGTGATTGTCTTTAGGGAAGTGAGAGGGGACCCAATCCAGGAAAACACCAATACCCTGCTGGTGCATATAATCCACAAAGTACTGAAAGTCCTCGGGTGTCCCAAAACGGCTTGTTGGAGCATAGTAGCCAGTGGTCTGGTATCCCCAGGAGCCATCGAACGGATATTCGGCAACAGGCATCAGCTCGATATGCGTGAAGCCCATGTCTTTCACATACGCCGACAGTGCAACGGCCAGCTCACGGTAGGTCATGAAGCGATCCTCTTCAACCGCGCCCTCAACATGACGTTCCGGAACATGACGCCAGGACCCCAGGTGGACCTCGTAGATCGAGATCGGTGAATTCAATTGCTGGTGCTGCACACGCTCACTTATCCACGCATCATCTTGCCAGGAGTGTTGATGGATATCGGTCACAATACTCGCTGTCTTAGGACGCAACTCACTTGCAAAGCCATAAGGATCTGTTTTGTCAACAGTATAGTTATTCACACGCGAGTAAATAGCGTATTTATATTGGGCGCCAATTTGTACTCCCGGCACAAAGCATTCCCACACACCTAGCTCACGATGCCGCAAGTGCATTGGATTAGCATTACGTCTCCAATTATTAAAGTCTCCTATTACCGAGACTGCCAGAGCATTAGGAGCCCAGGTAGCGAAATTGGTACCTGTTACACCATTTATCGTCCGCACATGCGCTCCCATTTTCTCATAGATGCGATACTCCTTGCCCTGTCCAAACAGGTAAAGATCGTCATCACTAAATATGGATGGGATTTCTGACTCTTTTATGGACGCTTCATCCTGAGCTTTATTAAACTGCGGTTCTGTCATCACCAACATCCTTTTCGCATAACACGAACGAACGCCTCACATCATTAAGCATAGCACACATAGGAAGTACTTTGAGACCCGCTTACATGGCGTTTGAACTCTCTCACCATCTTACCAGAGAACATGCTCTGTGTCACGGATATAGTACATCAACTTTACCTTTCCCCTGCTATGTCGTACTATATCACCCAGCATCACGACAAGTAAGGAGCTGTTTCTATGCCGCCATTCGCCGGCCCGGATAGTACGCGTAGTCTCGGTATTCACCGTGTGATTGAGCCAGAGGGTGCGTTTCCTCAGCCTGCGTGGAAGCTTGACAATACACCGGTCGCTCAACTCTCCGAAACCCTGGTTGATGTCCAGGCGCTACACATCGACTCGGCCAGCTTTACCCAGATTGCCAACGCCTGTGGTCGAGACCCTGAACGCATCAAGAAACACATGCTGGATATTGTAGCTCAACGCGGCAAGATGCATAATCCAGTCACGGGTTCCGGGGGTGTGCTCATCGGTACTATCAGTCATCTCGATGAGACCTATGGAAAAACACACCACCTGACTATAGGAGATACCATCGTCAGCCTCACATCTTTAAGCTGGCTTCCATTGTATCTAGAAAGCATACACGCAATCCACCTGGAACGCTCCGAGGCTGAAGTCGCTGGCAAAGCTATTTTCTTTCGCAGTAATCCACTGGCAAAACTCCCATACGATCTCCCTCGAAACATTGTTGTTGCGGCCCTGGACGTGGCTGGCGCACCCTCACGCGCAGCAACGCTCGTACAGCCAGGTCAGCGTATCACGGTGCTCGGAGCAGGAGGAACAGCCGGACTCCTGACGTTATGCGCACTTCGTCAACGCCTTGGGTCGCGGGGCGAGATTATCGCTGTAGAGTATAGCCAACAGGCGCTACACGATGTGGCCTCGCTGAACGTAGCAGACGTATGTGTTCAAGGCGATGCAACACAAGCACTTGAACTTGTAGAACAAGTGCGGGATGCCTATCCAGGGCGAGAATACCAGGCCGACCTGACTATCAATGTCGTCAATATCCCGCATACAGAGTTTGCTACTCTATTGCTGACGAAACCCGATGGACGTATCCTCTTCTTTAGCATGGCAACGAGCTTCACAGCGGCCGCGCTAGGCGCCGAAGGCATAGCTCGACAGGTCGAAATGCATATTGGCAATGGCTACATGCCAGACAATGGAGCTGTTGCCTTGCAGTTACTGCGAAATTTCCCGGCGCTGCGGGCCATCTTTGCCAGGCGTTTTGGCTAGTCAGTGAAGGAACATATGACCGCGTATCTTGCGCATATCGTAGCCGGGGCGAACATTCAACGCCTCTCGCTCATC
The DNA here is from genome assembly GCA_046726655.1 of Chloroflexota bacterium. Lineage (GTDB taxonomy): Bacteria > Chloroflexota > Ktedonobacteria > Ktedonobacterales > Ktedonobacteraceae > DATMNR01. The sequence goes on along the minus strand of JBKPAZ010000083.1, from coordinate 5,525 downwards.
GGTCTCTCTAAGAACGTAGGCAAAACAACTGCCACGAATCACCTGCTGGAAACACTCATCAGCGAGAATCTCTACCGTCCAGACGAATTGGCGCTAACCTCCCTGGGACTGGATGGCGAAGCCACGGATGCTCTGACTGGTCTGCCGAAGCCACGTTATATGCCCCAGGCTGGATTGTTGGTAGCAACCACCACTGGCCTGCTGCGCCAGGCGGAAAGTGGGGGAGCGCAAGTCGAGCGCCTGCAACAGCTCCCGGGTCGAACCGCACTAGGGCCTGTAGTACTCGCCCGCATCCTGAGACCAGGCCATGTCATTATTGCCGGTCCTACGTTACTTCGCGAGCTACGTGGTGCGATGGATCAGCTCCAGGCTGCAGGCGCCCGGCTAAGTATCGTTGATGGCGCGATTAACCGCCTGGGCGCGGCAGCGCCAAACGTAACAGACGCCTGCATCCTTTGCACAGGGACCAGCGTGGCGGCAACACCAGAGCTCGTGGCCCGGCGTACCGCCGATGTACTGCTGCGTCTTTCCACCCGGCAAACACAGTGGATAGATGCCTACAGGAAGCAAGCCTCTCAGGCTCGGCTGTATATGTTCACTACCGGCGGTGGCCCTGGTATTGGCGAGAACTTCACCGGCACGACCGAACCGGGGAGTGAAGCCTGGTGGATTGCGACCCACATGAAGACTCAGCAAAAATCTGCCTATGTCCTGCATGGAGCATTTACCGGAGAACTCTCACAAGCATTGCTCGCGCACCTCCCTACAAAAAACTCACCTGGCCGTGGAGAACTCATCGTTGAAGACGCCACAAAGATCTTCTGTCACTCAGTTGTGTTACAGCGGCTGTCTACGCGAGGTCTGGATATTCGTGTGGCAAATCCTATTCACATTCTGGCGCTCACTGCGAATCCCTACACTCCCGAGTACCCATGCTCGTCTCAACAACTACTCGATGTTCTTGTCAAGGAACTACCACCGGATAGCCCGCCAATCATCGATGTTGTCTCGGGGCGCTACTATGGCGGGAGTCGTGTAACCTCGCAACGTATCTAATCTTAGAGGGAGACAAGCAGGGAAGCTCATCCATGCTGTTTGCCTTCCACAAGCTGTGAGATAGCTGATCCTTTCACGCGGCTCCGATCAGGTCAGCTATCAACGGCTTTCTATAGATATCAAATTTCCCTCCCCGTGAGGAATATCACAAGTTCCACACAACTCCTCTAACCCCTATTTAGATCGGCTTACAAACTGTGACAATGCGCCCAAAATGAGTTACAATACGGGGTACCGACAGGGAACTGCTGGGAGTCGAAAGGAGCACAACTATGACAATTGACTTGAATATCATGGAACACCGACTTGAGGCCAAGCGCGATGAACTGCGTGCCAGTATTGCTGGTTTGACAGAGGCGAATCCCACTCCAACTGATCCTATCGAGGCGGGAGAGGGTCCTAATGATTTTGAAGATATCGCTGTAGACTTTTTGGAAATACAGCAAGAACAGTCGATCCGTGTGAATGAGCAGGCGCTTTTAACCGAGGTACTCCTTGCTTTGAAACGCATCGACGATGGAACCTACGGTATATGTGCGAATTGTAGGAAACCTATCCCTGAGAAACGGCTCGAAGCTATTCCCTGGGCAGCACGCGATATCAAATGCGAGGAGGAGTTAGAGCAAAGAAACCTGAGTAGAGAGGAACTCTACAAGGAAGAAAGCCTCTAAAGCGGAATGAAAGCATGAACCCTTTTCATTAGGCAGTTGATCAGGTACAATACACATACTCACCGCCGAGGAAAGGAAGAATATACATAAGTGAAATACAGGCGCGCGCGTGTCTACGATGCCCTTGCATTGCTTACCGCCATGATAGTGCTGATCCTTGATCAGTGGACGAAGGCATGGGTTGTAACGAACCTGTACCCACCTGACTTCGGCCCTCGTATCTCATTAATTGGCGAATACCTTATTCTTTACTACATCAAAAATAATGGGGCAGCGTTCAGCCTATTCGCCAACAGCATTGTTTTAGTGTTTCTTATAGTCGTGGCCATCGGAGTAATCGCATATCTCTACCTGCGCGTGCTCAATACAGGTAGTCTGGGATATAAGCTCATATTTGGTTTGATTATTGGCGGAGCAGTGAGCAATTTGATAGATAGAGCGCAACATAGCGGGTATGTCGTCGACTTTATCTCTTTTCGCATCCCCCAGATTAACTTCTATTTCGCTATCTTCAATCTTGCCGATGCTGCCATTTCTGTGGGAGTCTTTCTGCTCTTTGTCACCCTCTTATTTGGAGGCCTGCGCCGGTCAGGAGAGACTCCTCCGAAAACTCAGCCAACCCAGGAATCAACGCTTACGCCTCCCTCTTCAACCAGCAGTCAGGTACTCAAGTCTTCGAAAGAACATGATGCACAAACGTAATCCTGAAGTATCTCAAGAAAAGCGCATAGTGAGTATACAAGCTGATGAAGTGGGCCTGCGGCTTGACCGGTATCTCACGTCTGTACTTACCGGCATTTCTCGCACGGCAGCGCAACAACTGATAGTAGATGGAACCGTACTTGTCAATGGACGCCCTGGCAAGCCTGGGTACGCTCTCAGAAGTGGCGATGAAGTGCAGCTATTCTCGCCCAAGCTAAGAAATAAAGCCGCCAACGTCAAGCCCCAATCATTACCTCTCGATGTCGTCTACGAAGACAAAGACGTGCTCGTAGTGAATAAAGCCGCTGGAATGGTAGTTCATCCCGCACCAGGGCACCATGATGACACACTGGTGAATGCCTTAATAGCACGCTACCCTGACATTCAGAGAGATGGAACAGATCAGCGGCCAGGTATTATCCACCGCCTCGACAAAGATACTTCGGGTCTGATGATCATCGCCAGGAATGCGATTGCCCAGGCAACTTTAGCGGAACAGATGAAGCGACGTGAGATAGTCAAACGTTACCTGGCTCTTGTGGAGGGTGTTGTCGCGCTAGATCAGGGTAGTATCGATGCTCCTATCGGCCGTAACCCCCGTCAGCGCCAGCAAATGGCGATAACTGCGGTGGGAAGTAGAGAAGCTCGGACACACTTTCGCGTACTGGAACGTTTTTCGCGGCACACATTGCTGCTGGTAGAGCTGGAAACCGGGCGCACACACCAGATTCGCGTACACCTGAAGGCTATAGGACATCCTCTCGTCGGTGATCCCGTCTATGGATCGGGTAGTACCATCCGTGGTTCAGTGCTCAAACGCCAGTTTCTCCACGCCTATCAACTCAAGTTTACTCATCCCACTACAGGGGCTGTCATGGATCTGGAGGCACCGCTGCCTGATGATCTACGAGCTGTACTCGACCAAAAAAGTTTCCTGTAGTCCTCTGGCAAAAAGCCCTCCTCTCAGGTATAATATTGATGTGAAAGAGACAGAATCTAACACGCCATATGTCCCCTGTTCTGTGTTGTTAACCACTACTCACCTGGTCTCTGACCACCAGGTTACGCTATTTCGCTTCTGAACTTAATGAACCCAATGTGTAAGTTTTTCTCCAAACTTGCCATGTGGGACCTGAAATGTGTCCTATCAACGATGCTAGCGTGCCGGGAGGGGAAGGGGGGAGAAGCGCGGATGGGTTGGCCTGTTACAGGTTTCTCCGACGATTGTCGGTATTTCTTCAATGTCTTTTTGTATGAGAGGAAAGGAGTAACCTGAAAATGCCAGTTCTAGAATCGACCGACAACATAACTCCACGCAGCGCTCTGCGCCATCGACCAATTGGAGATGATACGGCAAGGACAGGAAAGAGGTCTGCTACACCTCCCACCAGTACAGCTCCTGTCGCACAGCGTGCCTCGCGGCTTCGCCCAAAACAAACGGATGACGCAGAAGAAATACATGAGTGGCAGCGTGCAGAGACTGAAGATACCAAACGTGGTCGCACCACGGCTGCGCCACGACAGGTAGATACAGCACCTGACAACCTCCCGAAGGCTCCCAGCCCCAGGGCGATGCGAAGCAAGCGGCGGTTCTGGCATGGAGCACATCCTTTGCTTTACCTGGGAGTAGGTATGATCGCGATGCTTGCCCTATGGACACTGCTGACTATGGCAATTAGCTGGTGGAACACGACCTGGGACGACATACACTACGGGCGCCCACGTACGTTCCAAATCGATGCCTTCGTCGGGCATAACGAATCAGCGGGCACTCCCAGCCATTTTATGGCGATTAATCTGAATGGCCGCATAGAGATCATCGAGTTTCCCGGCGGCGATGGTTCTAAAGCGCGTATCTACCTCGGCCCCCAACTGTATGGAACGGGAGATGATTTGATACCTGTTACGCTCAGCTTTACTGATGTTAATGGTGATCATCTGCCAGACATGATTATTCATTTTCAGTCGTCACGTATCGTTTTTATCAATGACCAGGGAGGCTTCCGACCATTACGGCCCGAGGAACGCCTCCCCGTGCAGCAATTTTTACAACGTACTGGACAATGAGTGTTCTGTATTGAGGCCGGAAAGTTCCTTTCATACAAGACGATGCTCGATTGCGTAGCGAGTCGCAGCGCTACGTGAAGACACCTGAATCTTCCGGTAAATCGAGGTGAGATGGGCATTAACGGTACGTGGGCTGATCACGAGATGCTCGGCGATCTGCGCGTCGGTCTGGCCCTCGGCTACCAGGCGTAGTATTTCGACTTCACGTGCGGTCAGATCGCCGGGATAGGTAAACGGTGGTTGAGGTCCGACTGTTTTTACTGGCTGTGACTCGCTAACAACTGCTTCCAGCGTCCTGGCATATTCCTGCATAGTAACCACCTGTTCTGGCGTCATGGTTCGCCCCTGTGACCATGCGGCTCGAAATGGTTCCTCACCCAGTTGAGCTCGCACCGCAGCCACTGCATGTTCATAGTCGGCACGCTGGGTACTCTTCAGGGGAATGGCAATTAGTTCACGCAGATTCTCTGAAGAGCCCCAGAGTAGTGCTGCCCATGCGAGCTGACCTTGTGCTGCTGATACTTCCGCCAGTACCTCCAGGCAGGAGGCGATGTTCCCCCTATAGCCCAACTCAATTGAGATATCAAGACTTTCTTCTGCCAGGGTTCGGGCGGTTATGGCGTCTCCTTGCAACAAGACTACCCGTGCTAGACCAAGAAAGGTGTAGGCCATGGCCCACCGGTCGCCAATTTCCCTGAAGAGCGCCGCCGCCTGTTCTGTCATGGCACGCGCTCTCGCATACTCGCCCCGTTCAATAACTGCGTACGACAACAGGAGCAGTGTGTCGGCAATCCCATCCTTAGCGCCTACCTCGTTGAAGAGTGCCAGGGCTTCCCCTGCCAGTGCTTGTAATGCGGGATAGTCTCCCCTGGCCCAGGCGACCAGCCCCAGCCGGTACAGGGAAATTGCGCTCTGCTGCTTGTCTCCAAGCGATCGGTATATTCCAAGGCTCTCGCTGAGCAGGATTTCTGCTTGGGCAAAGTCTTTCTGTTGATACGCGAACCACCCGACACTGATCAGTGCCTTGGC
>JBKPAZ010000082.1:0-4694 GCA_046726655.1 Chloroflexota bacterium | reverse complement strand
GAATGAAGCTGCTGGAGTTTCTGCCATTATCCTGGCGAGAGAGTTTTCCCTCTTTTGGCGCGCCCTCGCCATTTTCGAGGAAACTAGCCGAGGAGGAATGCCCTCTGATCAGCAGAGGAATTGCCAAAAAATCAACAGCTTCATTCCAATATTTACACCTCAAGGGATATCGAGCGAGGTAGAGGTAGCCCCAGAACTCATGTAACAATATGCAGTGAAGCAAACTCTCAGAGAATCTTTCAGATGATGAGTTTCCTCAGCCAGATGAGGTTTCTTTTGCAACACTGCCTCACAGGCTCCCTGAGAAGCGCTTGACCTACAGAGTCGAAGGCGTTTCTCGCTTCGCTCCCATTGTATGGGCGGCGATGGATGAGCAGATGTCAGCTTTCACTCACGTTTCCCTCAGAAAAATTTGACAAACAGAGATACATATATTATATTTTGAGCGAAACGATTAGCTAATCGTTTCGCAAACTGATTGAACAGACGTAAACATGCGTGAATCGGAGCAATGCGTCTGATTCTCGTGGCTGTCAAGCATGCCGCACACAAATGCTCCGCGTGCGAAGGTCTGCCGGAAGCTGTTGCTCCACGAACGACGAGGGAGCAGAGCCCTCCGGCAGAGGGGAGAAAGTCCCACAGACAAGTGAGGTGATAAGTGATCAAGAAAGGACCACACTCTGGTCGCAAGATGCCCCTCAGGCCCGCATAACAGTAATGCCGAGTGCGCGGTAGGGTGCCAGTACCTCTTTGGGAACGGAGCGCTCGGTCACCAGGTGCGTCAGGTCGCTGAGCGGTCCGACGATGTAGGGTGCCGCCGTGCCTAACTTCTCGGCGGGCGTGAGGGCGATCACCTCCCCCGCGCTAGCAATCATGGCGCGCTTCACCGCTGCCTCCTCCACATCAAAAGTGCTGATCCCCACTTCGGGATGGATACTGCCGATCCCCAGGAAGCACAGATCGGCCCGGATGTGCCGAAACGCCTCGACGGTCGCTGCCCCGACAGCCACCAGCTCATGCTTGTAGAGCTTCCCGCCGATCAGGACAACTTCTACCGTCGGATATTCAGCCAGGGCCACTGCCACCGGTGGGCTGTGTGTTATCACCGTGGCGCGCAGATCAGGCGGCAGGTGTTGGGCCACTTGTAGGGGTGTGGTACCCCCATCCAAAATGATGACCTGATCCTGCTGGATGAGCCGGACGGCGGCCTGGGCGATGGAAGCCTTCGCTCCTGATGCCTGCTGCTGCCGCTCGATAAAGGTGGCCGGGGCTAGTAAGCGCGGCAGCGCCCCGCCATGCACCCGCTGCAGCTCGCCCGCGGCGGCTAGTTCGTTGAGGTCACGCCGGATGGTATCTTCTGACACCTGCAAGGTCTTGCTCAGTTCTGAGGCGAGCACCTTGCCCTCCCGTTGCAGGGTCTGCAGAATCGAACGGCGTCGTTCGGCTGTCAGCATTGCGTTTTTCTCCTTGAAATTGCATGATATACCTTGACATTACATGAAAATCTGTGTTACTCTCACTATATATGCAACATACTGCATGATGATGCTAGTTGTCAAGGAGATTTTCGTAGTTATTGCACAGGCAAGCGGGAGGATAGACGCATGAATACGCAATCGTTGGATAGAGAAACGGACGCTCAATCTCCTATCCTGGAAACAGAAGCTTCCGCACTTCTCATTTCGGATAGGCGGAAGAGGTATTGGGGTGAAACCCTGACGATCGCTCTTCAATAAACAACCGATCTATACTTGATATGCAACAGACAACGGAGGAATAGACATGGACGGAATTAAAAATTACTTGATAGATATGGATGGGGTTCTCGTGCAGGGGGCGACGCTTCTTCCTGGAGCAGCAGCGTTTGTGCAGCAGTTGCGAGCACGGGAGATCCCGTTCTTGATATTGACCAATAACTCGCAGTATACCCCGCGAGACCTGCAGGGGCGGTTGTCCTATATGGGGCTGGATGTGCCAGCGGAAGCGATCTTCACGTCTGCGCTGGCAACCGCGCAGTTCTTACACGATCAGCGGCCGAGTGGGCGGGCGTACGCCATCGGAGAGTCTGGGTTGACGACGGCCCTGCATGACATCGGCTATGTCCTCACTGATCAGGAGCCGGAGTATGTGGTGCTGGGCGAGACGAGGGCCTATAGCTTTGAGCGCATCACCCGCGCCATCCGGTTCGTGACTGCTGGGGCGCGTTTCATTGCCACCAATCCCGATGTGATGGGACCCGGTGAGGGGGGCATCGTCCCCGCAACCGGGGCCGTGGCCGCCTTGATCAGCGCGGCCACCGGCGTCAAGCCCTACTTCGTCGGCAAACCGAACCCGCTGATGATGCGCACAGCCCTGCGCACGCTCGATGCCCATTCCGAGGACTCCGTGATGATCGGGGATCGTATGGACACCGATATCATTGCCGGCATCGAGAGCGGCCTGCGCACCATCCTGGTGCTGACCGGCGTCACCACCCATGAGCAGGTGGAGCGCTTTCCCTTTCGGCCCACCTGGATACAGGATTCCATTGCTGATGTCGAGGTGTAAGGCGCAACCAGGCGAGAGAACCTGCGCATCCGCCCAGATGACGGACATGAAGAGTAGTGTGTCTCAGCCGATCATACCAGCGGCGAGTTGCAGTGAGCGAGCGCCGCGTTCCCCCCAGCGCATGATCTCCATAGAAGGTGTGCTCGAACGTCGGAGCCAGACTTTTGAGAATTGGCTCGTAGTTTTTCTCATTCAGGTGGTGAAAGACGAGCCGAAGCTGATGACGAATAATCGTGTGATACATTGATCCTCTTATTCTATCCTGGCGATCTGTGTTATCTGCTCGTTGTGACGCCTGCGTTGACCATGCTGCCGACAACGAGATGATGAAAAGGCCGAATGGCGTTGAAGTAGAGCGGGCCTGTCCAGTGGTGATAGTGGACGATGGTAAGGACATGACAGCGCTTCCGCGCACTGTCGGGATCTTCCATAACGATGGCCATGGCGGCGCTCAAATGGAGGTCGGTGGCTTCGCCGATCCAATAAAGAGGCCATCTTGCACACGCTCCTGCTCCAAGGGTTTCAGCAAATGTTGGCGGCTTTAGAACAGATCGCTACACAAGAGCACAATCCAAGAGAGCGCTTGCTCCAGATTGCCTCGACCTATTGGGACTTTGTCTGGCATCATCCAACCTTATATCAACTCATGTTCGATCTGAAAGGGAACATGCACGAGGTTGAGGAAGCCAAAGCCGCGTTTCTCCTCGTGCGAGCAGCAATTGAGGATTGGAACCAGACACATGGGGTGAGGATGGCTGATCTCGACGCAGCCGTTGATATCTTGTGGGCCACGATGCATGGGCTGGTGACGCTTACTATGGCTCAGCTTGTTTATGGCGGTTCAAACCGGGCGAGGCATCTGCTCTCTCAGGCGGTGAATGATCTGCTCATTGCCTGGAAAATGCAGTCGACATCCTGATTTTTTTTGCTGTAAAGTAAACTTAGTTCTCTTTGTTAACTTTGTTTGTCTATACGAGAAATGCTCAACTCGATGAGAAACGAGGTGGTTTATGTCTCTCACTGTGCCCCAGACTCGCTCTGCACCCACGGTTCCGCAGCATGTTCTTCTCATCATATGCTTTTCTCTCGGAGGGGACAACGATGCTCAGATTCAGTGTTCTTTTTTTGCAACTCGTACTTGCCATCACGTTCATTGTCATTCCAGTCAGCCGTCTATTTGGTGCCTCTACCTTACAGCAGGTGCTCTCGCTCGGAGTGCCCCCGTGGCTCATCTGGGTCGCGAATGTGGTTGAACTGAGTGGCGCGGTGCTCCTGCTGCTCGGCCTGCGTATCGATCTCCTGGCAGTCATTGGGGCGCTGCTGTTAGCCTCGTCAATGGCGGGGCAACGCTGGCCCATATTCGGGTCGGCAACCTGTTTGCGGAAGTGCCTTGGACACTCGTCTTTTTTGGACTCTGCCTCATCGTTGTGCTGCTCCAATGGCCGGCAATACAAGCAAATTTGCCCTGGAGGGATACCACGAGTCACTCCGCTATGAGGTACGCCCGTTTGGGATCAGCGTCTCGCTTGTCGAACCGGGTGCCGTGAGGACACCGATAGCAGACGCTGTTCCCCATGTGAGTCAAGAAATTGCGGCGTATGCTGCGCTCCGAAGCCGCTTGAGGGAGACGTTTAATACCTCGATGCGCCAGGGCATGCCTCCACTCCGTGTTGCCAGGGTTATCCGACGGATCATCGAACAGGATTCACCGCGCCTGCGCTATACCATCGGCACCCAGGCAACCGTGCTGGCGCTCCTACGCAGGGTGATGCCACAAAGAGGATTCGAGATGCTGATGCGACGTATTTTTGCGATGGAAAGACAAAGCAAAGCGATTGCAGGCAGAAAATGAGGACAGGGGCTCATCAAGCCTTTGCACGGCTTTGCCATTACAAGCGTCGAAGTGCTCTCGCCGGTCATCTACAACTGTAGAACTAGGCGTGCATGCACCTTCATCCTTTCATCTCTTCTGACGCTTGCTTCGTTGCTGGTGGCATACCAGGCTTCCGATACCATGCCACGGTCTGACGCATGGCCTCTTGATGGGAAGTGGGTGTTCCCCCAAAGGCACGGCTATATTTGCTCCCGTCAAACAGGAGGGGTCCGTTGAATTCGTAGAGCAGCTCCACCGACTCGCGCAGGACCGG
>JBKPAZ010000081.1:0-48439 GCA_046726655.1 Chloroflexota bacterium | reverse complement strand
TTCTATTGACAAGGTATCTCTGGGTGTAGTATACTTGTCATCGCAGTAAACGGTAACGTGTGATGTTAAGCGGCTTTACTGGAAACCTATATATATTTTTTATGATCCCGTAGCTCAGTGGATAGAGCGACAGATTGCGGATCTGTAGGTCGGAGGTTCGACCCCTCTCGGGATCGCCAAAGCCCAACCCAACGAAAGGTTGGGCTTTTTTGATGTGAGGTAGCAAGCATGAATGTTCGGAAAATTGACTAAAGTAAATAATAAAGATAACGCGGAGCAACTGTTATGAATAAAAAAGCTGTAGTGCTCTTGTCGGGTGGTTTGGACTCCACGACGGCACTCGCCATTGCTCATCATGATGGGTATGAACTCCTTACGCTTTCTTTTGCTTATGGGCAACGTCACCAGCGTGAAATTGAGGCGGCGTTAGCTGTTGCCCGGCATTATGATGTTCAGACGCAAAAGGTGATTGAAATTGATCTGCGTGCTTTCGGTGGAAGCGCCTTGACCGGCGACTTTGACGTACCACACGCGAGAAGCATTGCGAAGATGTCTCAGGAGATACCTATCACGTATGTTCCGGCGAGGAACACGATTTTTCTGTCGTTTGCCCTTGCCTATGCCGAGGTTACGGGCGCTAACGGCATCTTCCTGGGCATTAATGCCATCGATTATAGCGGTTACCCCGATTGCAGACCTGAGTACCTGGAAGCATATGAACGGATGGCGAACCTGGCTACGAAAGCTACAACGCAGGACGGGCGCACGTTTCACATCCATGCTCCGCTCTTACGCATGAACAAAGCCGAAATCATTCGCAAGGGCGTAGAACTGGATGTTCCTTATGTATATACATGGAGCTGCTACGAGGGCTGGGGATTGGCCTGTGGTACATGTGACAGTTGTCTGCTGCGCCTCAATGGATTTGCTCAGGCAGGAATAAAGGACCCGATTGGCTATATGCCTCGATCGCGCTAACAGGATTTCTGGGGAGCAGAAAAGGAGATACGTTTGAAAGTTTCATTCTGGTTTGTGGCCATTGCTTCTGTCTTTGTCACCTGCCTCATCACAGCCAACATCATCGCCGTAAAGCTCATCTTGCTATTCGGATTCCTGGTACCCGCTGGCATTATCATCTTCCCGCTCAGCTACCTGTTTGGGGATGTACTGACCGAGGTGTATGGGTACGGTGCGGCCCGTCGGGTTATCTGGTTAGGCTTCGCATGTAATTTGCTCGCTGTTATCGCGATTTATCTTGGTGGCATTGCGCCTGCCGCTCCTTTTTGGACGCAGCAGGGGGCTTATAATGCCATCCTTGGCTTCACTCCACGCTTGCTATTGGCCTCATTTATCGCCTACCTGGTCGGGGAGTTTACCAATTCCTTTGTGCTTGCCAAGTTGAAGATTGCGACCAAAGGACGCTGGTTGTGGACCCGCACGATTGGTTCGACGCTCGTAGGTGAGGGACTGGACACCGTGATCTTCATCAGCATCGCTTTTTGGGGAATTATCCCTGGGCCGTTGATGCTTCAAGCTATGCTCACGCAGTGGATTTTCAAGGTTGTGTATGAGGTGGTTGCTACTCCCTTTACTTATTGGGTAGTGGGTTTTCTCAAGCGGCGTGAGAACCTTGATACGTATGACTATCAAACAAACTTTAGTCCGTTTCTCTTTAGGCGTGAACTGTCTGAGAGTCAGGGCAGTTAGGAAGAGTTAGATCACATGCTTCCGGCGAGGTAGCGTCGGAATTCCGGGCGTGGTCCTTGATAATCGGGTATGCTATGCTCGGCAAAGATGATGGTTTTGATGTTGCCACGCACCGTGAAGTCGGCGACTACACGCATCCAGCGCGGGGAGAGAAGTGTGACGAGGTCGTCCAGGATGGTGTTGGTTGCTGACTCGTGGCTGATCTGCCGATTGCGATATTTGTTGATGTAGAGCTTTAAACTTTTCAGTTCAACGACGTACTGGTCGGGTACATAGTCGATGATGATGGTGGCAAAATCGGGGAAGCCCGATCTTGGGCAGAGGCAGGTGAACTCTGGAATCTCAAAGTGTGCTACGTAATCCCTTTCCGGGTTAGAATTGGGCCAGGCCTCAAGTTGGCTGGACTCGATCTCCTCTATTCCGTATCTGCCGGGCGTTCGGTTTTGCGTTGGGTTGTCCATGGTATGTTTGATTTCTCCTCCATTGCGATTTGCTTTACTGCTGAGTCGATTCTGCCTGGTTAATATGTATCAATCCTTGCTGATTCCAAGAAAAGTTGGGCCTCTATCCTTCTTCTCACTTTACCCTGAAGAATTGAGGCCCAAAAAATACGAGATACTATCGTTAATATGTCGAGGAGATCGTACCACATGGCAATGTGTTGCACAAGTTTTACAGCTTGTCATGTATCCAATAGCCCTTGACAAAAGATGTATTGATTCCGTATAATCACTACAGTGAGATTGCAAGGGCGATCTCAAAATCTTCTATTGGACTATCAGGCGTAATAGTATTGCCTGGCAAGAAGGAACACGAAATCTCACGAAAGGAGAGGGCAAGCATGGCTAATCAAACCAAGTTGCTTAGCATTACCCGTTTGCGCAATGATTCTGCCTGTTACGGCCGTGCTATGCCTTTCGACCTGGTGAAGCTGTGCATCATGGGTGGGACCTCTAACAATTTCTCTGGGCCCATCTTTGTCTTCGCCCAAGGCCGCAGTATGCCCATATCAAGGGGGTCTCCGCCTATACCATGATCTATAGGCACAATTGAAGAGATACCCTCAACCGTGGGCACTGGCGAAAGCGAAAATTCAGTCCCACGGTTTTTTATTGCTCTTTACGTATGTAGGCAAAAGAATAGTTCACCAGTGACTGCTACTTTGAGGATAACTTTGTGGATGAGGAATTTTCGTTGTTGTTCGATGAATTCTGACACCCGGTGTCAAGATGCACATGTTATTATTGTGCGTCCAATCCAAATGAGAACTCGTCAAGATAGGGGTGATACGACGTCATGAAGAAGAGCATATATCCTGTAGTTTTGTCCTGTTGTACAGGTAAGCATCTGTTCTAATGATCGATGTACATGCCAGGGACAGCTAGTAAGCTTGGCGTAATTGCAGGCGAGGCACCTCGCTAATAGTTTCAAAAAGGAGATACATCCATGGCTATCCATAATATTGAGGATATGCAATTAACAGAACATATCGTCATCGACGCAACGAAAGATGCTGTGGTGATCGAAGGCGTCTCGAAGATATTCAAAAAATCTCGTCCGTTGGTGCGCTTGCCATGGAGGGAACACAAGGAAGTGAAGCGCGAGGTGCATGCCGTTGATAATGTGACGATGACAGTAAAGCGGCGCGAGATTATGGGTATCCTCGGCGCAAATGGTTCCGGTAAGTCGACGCTCATACGCATGCTCTCAACCTTGCTGATCCCAGATACAGGGCGTGTGACCATCTTTGGCTACGACGTCGTGAAGGATGAAGGCATGGTGCAGCGGCTCATCAATCGCGTAAGTGTAGAGGCATCGTTCTTCAAGAAGCTCTCGCCAATGGAGAATCTAATCTACGCGGCGCGACTCTATAACATGCCAGGAGCTGAAGCGCGGGCGAAAATCAAGAGTATCCTGGAACGCCTGGGCATTCCTCAAGATCGCATCGGGCAACCACTGGAAAATATGTCGCGTGGAATGCAGCAGAAAGTGGCCATCGCGCGTGCATTTCTCACCGCGCCGATTGTGCTGTTGCTCGACGAACCTACGACAGGCCTTGATCCTCGATCGAAGATCGATGTTCAGACTTTTGTCGAAGAACTGCGTGAAGTGCATGACGCGACCATACTGATCACCACCCATGATATGGACGAGGCGGAAGCGTTGTGTGACCGCGTTGCCATCATCGACAAGGGGCGCATCATGGCAATGGGTACAGTTGAGGATCTCAAGCGTGCTGTCGCGGAACGTATGGAGCGTATAACGCCCGTCACAATGAATGAAGTGTTCATGCACTATACTGTCGCTCATCTGATCACTGATGCCGACATTGAACGTTACGGAAGCTGGGAAAAAGCCTTCGAAGCGTTTGAAGCTCAAAAAGAGGATGAGGAAGAATAAACAGGAGTATTAAGACCAATGTCTTCACTATTACATCAAGGGCGGGCGTCATACGCCTTTTTCGAACGCAACTGGAATCTGACCAAGCGTTACTGGGCCTGGGAGATTGTGTGGCTGGTCTATAACATTGTCAATGCCATGGCAGTCACCTATATTGGCGCTGCCGCTCAGTTGATTACTAAATCCAGGGTCGATACAGATTACCTGATTATGTACCTGTTGATCGGAACAGCGGTCTGGTCATACCTCAGCGTCACTTTTGAGGGTGTGACCGACATGATTACGATCGAACGCTGGGAAGGAACTATCGAGCATACATTTATGGCTCCTATCTCACGTTTCACGCACTTGATAGGAAGCTGTTGGTATGCTGTAGCGCATGGGTTGCTCTTCACTTTTGTGCAGTTGATCGTGGTGGGATTATTCTTCCACCTGGATCTGGGTCATGCCAATTACCTGACGGCAACTTTCATGCTGCTGGTCGGTAGCATCTCGTTCATTGGCTTTGGCATCGCTGCAGCCGTGTTGCCCTTGCTCTTTACCGAGAGGGGCTCGCAGATGTCCTACATTGTGCGAGCGGTCTTGCTGCTGGTTTCAGGTGTCTATTATCCAATTGAAGTTTTGCCGCAGTGGATGCAACCTCTGGCAAAAATTTCACCTGCAACCTATGTACTGGAAGGCTTACGCGCAGCTCTGCTGCGTAACCAGGTGATCTGGTCGGCGGAGATTTGGAGCTATACCTGGCCACTGATTGTGACCGGTATTGTGAGTATCCCGCTCAGTGTCTACATCTTCAGGATTGCTGAACGCTATGCAAAGCGAGCCGGCAAGCTGAAAAGAAATGGTTAATGTTCGACTATGGCTGGAAGAGATGTGAGGAAAAGAATGGCAGATACAGTGCGAGGCGCCTGGTGAAACGGGTGTGAAGTCTACACTCAAAAATAGAGGTGTTGCCCATCCTGCATCTGTTCCAGTTACATAGCAAAGAAGGAGAATATAGTAATGATAGATAATGTTTCAACGGACTTTCTCGTGCGTCCTCCCACAATGAACGACCTGGAAGCGGTCTATAGATTGCTTGAGGTATGTGACAGTTATCATCTCCTATGAGAAGGAGTTGCGTGCAGGTATAGAACTGAGCACGCAGGCTATCCCGATTTAAATCGGAAATCATCTCGCTCCTTCTCAGGGTAGTCCGAAGAACGGAGAAACTGACTATGGCTGTACTATTAAAGAACCTGTTGGCGCGTGCTCCCGAGATGGAAGACCTGGTAGCCATCACAGAACTCATCGCAGCGAGTGATATCGCTGAGTATGGTATTGCGGATAGCACGATGGAGGATCTGGCCTCCAACTGGCATTGGCCTGGTTTCAACCTGGCGACCGATGCCTGGGTCATAGTCACAAATAAGGGACAACCTGTTGGATTTGCATGTGTGTGGCATAGGGACTATGAACAGATTTCCACATTTGTGTGTGTGCATCCCGAGTATCGCAGTCGCGGTATTGGGACGCTCCTGCTCCGGTTAGTAGAGGAGCGAGCGCGTCAACATGTCCGTAACGCGCGGCCAGGTACACGTGTCACCCTGTGTGGCTCTGTGAGTAGCGTCAACGAACAAGCAAAACGCCTCTTTGAGCGTGAGGGCTATACACGGATACGACAGTTCTGGCGCATCGGAGTCGGAGCAAACGACTCAACTGTAAAATCTTCTCGATATGGTGATTTTCAAGCCGATCTGGATGTTGATTCGTTGCGCCTGGTCGATGCGACCCGACTCTATGATCTGGACGCGATATGCATTATCCGAGAGTATGAGGTCTACGAGAAGGAACTGCGTGCTGGTGAGAAACTTCCAGTAAGTTTCAGTGACGAACTGAGGGTGCTCATGGCGGTAGGGTAAAGAGAAGTCACCCTTCTCACGTTCAATTTGGAAAGTATGAAACGGGCCTGGGCTTTGCGAAAAGTCCTGGCCCATCTGTTACAGTACTTTCTATCTTACTATACTCGTTACTTTACTCTTTCCTGTGCCGTCATGATAACATGTGTGTGGAATCTTTAGACATCAAGAATAATGCAGCGCAACGCAGAGCAGGGAGAATAAATGATGTTTTTCGTCCTGGGGATATTGGCATTGAGTACAACTGACAATGGAGGAATGCGACCAATTTTGCTACTGTTGCTGATAACAGCGGTTATACTGCTACTCATCGGATGTAGTATCGCACTGCTAACTCTGCGCAATCAACGGAAGGACTATCTTGCTTTTATCACCGTGGAAAAGCCAGATTCAGCTAGAGAAACGTATTAATAGATCCCAGCGATCAGTGGCGCCTCTGCTCATTGGTACTTTTATCTTACGAGCAAATGGCGGGGCGGGAGCCATAATACTTGGACGCTTTCTGGCACAACTATCATCACAACAAGGCCACCCTATATCGAATATTCACGTCGGGCTTATCGCCGTGACATATTTTGTGATAGAGCTTGCGCTGGCTCCCGTTATGGGGGCGATAAGTGATCGGACGGGTCGTCGTTTTTTCTTGACTATTGGCCCTCTCATTGGTCTAACTCATGTTGCTCTTCTCATCTTTACTCCAGTACAAAATCCGCTACCGTACTTACTAAGTTTACAAATATTGGCTGGCGTTTCTACCGCTATGCAAGTTCCTGCCGTGCTTGGATACCTGGCAGATTATACGGCAGAGAGTAGGACTCTGCGTATGCGTGTTATGAGCTTTTACGAACTTGCTACCAGTGGTGGTCTCGCCGTTGGTGTCGTGCTAGGCGGTTTCGCCTGGGATCGTTTTGGCCGTAATGCCTATGGTTTACTCGCGTTGGGCTATTTAGTCGTAGCTGTCTGCATGTTTCTCATACCCAGAGTGAAGCAGGTAATTGAACACAGTAAACTGAGGGCGACGGTCAGTCGCTATTGGCGGGTTCTACGAACTCCACGCCTGTTTATCTTTATACCAGCATGGATAAGCATTAGCGCCCTGGTAGGTATCTGGCTGAGCTCCCAACTCACGTACGTCCTCTCTTCGACCACGCATAATCCAAACCAGTTATTGATGGGCATTTTTAGCACTCATGGAGGTGGAGGTCGTTTGAGCCTTGTCCTGGGCGCTTATGTGCTGTTCTTTGGGCTTTGTTTGCTCTTCTGGGCGTTTTTTCTCAATCGAGCGCCTCGCTTGCTACTGATGCTGTTCTCTATCACGGGTGTCTACCTGGCGTGTATCGCCCTGGCAGGTATCAATCATTTTGGCTCAGGTCATCCCCTGGTGCTGGTTATGTGGATTGTATTGCTGCTGGTCGGTATCTTCGCGGAGAGTAGTTTTGCTCCTGCTGCCCTGGCTTACCTTGCCGATATCTCTGAGGATGCCGCTAAAGACCGCGGATTGCTCATGGGCCTCTACTCGGTCTTTCTTGGATTAGGGCAATTGCTGGGTAGTGGCCTGGGTGGAATATATGCGCAGATCTGGGGCTTTGATGGCCTGATCTACCTGACAGCATTGCTGGGGTTTGTTGCGTTAATTTCGTTGCTGGTGCTGTTTCGGCTGGAGAGACGAACTGACTATGCGGAATAAAGTAGCCTTCGTAACATGTTTGCGTAGATATATCTTTGTATAGTTACATACCCCAGAGCATTATTTCGGAAAAGACGGGCAAAAGTCGATATGACCAAAAAGGCGAAGATCATTGTTACCATAGCGCTCATGCTGGGTATGTCACTGGCTGCCCTCGATACTACGATCGTAGGCACAGCGATGCCAAGCATCGTTGGTAAACTGGGCGGTATCACACTTTACTCATGGGTATTTTCAGTCTACCTGCTGACCTCCACCACAACAGTCCCTATCTATGGGAAGCTCGCTGATCTTTTTGGACGTAAACCGATCTTTCTCTTCGGTACAGCGTTATTTTTAATTGGCTCAGCGGCTTCGGGCGCATCTCAATCAATGGAGCAGTTGATTATCTTTCGAGCCATTCAAGGTTTAGGCGCTGGCGCGGTTTTACCTATCGTGCTCACCATCATCGGTGACATTTTTGCTCTGGAAGAACGAGCCAGGGTGCAAGGGCTTTTTAGCGGTGTCTGGGCCACATCTAGCATTGTAGGACCCGCGCTTGGTGGGTTAATCGTTGACCATTTCTCCTGGCGGTGGGTCTTTTATATCAATATCCCCTTTGGCCTGCTCTCAGCTTTCCTGCTTATCATTTCTTTCAAAGAGCATGTTGAACGCAAGAAATTGTCTTTAGATTACATCGGCACGTTAACGCTTACTGGTGCGATTGTAGCGCTGTTGTTCGCGCTACTACAAGGAGGAACAACCTGGGCCTGGAACTCGTTGCCAAGTTTCGCTTTGTTCGCACTCGCCGCTGTGCTGCTCGTTCTCTTCTTCTACCAGGAACGTCGCGCTCCTGAGCCGATTCTCCCATTGACGCTGTTTAAGAATCGTATCATCGGCATTTCCAGCATTGGTGGGGTCATTCTTGGTGTGCTTATGTTCGGTATCACATCCTATGCTCCGCTTTTCGTGCAGGGCGTAAAGGGTGGAACCGCGACCAGCGCTGGGGTTACACTTGGTCCATTATTGATAGCCTGGCCAATTTCATCCACACTTAGTGGTAAGGTAATCATCCGCTATGGTTATCGTTTCACTGCCGTCCTGGGGGCCTCCCTCGCATCTGTTGGTATGGGAATGGTGATGCTTTTTCATATGGATACAGGGTTCCCTTTCATCATAGCAGCGATGGCTATACTCGGTACAGGCCTGGGCTTTATGAGTACGTCCTTCATCATAGCGGTGCAAAACGCCGTTCCATGGAATCTGCGCGGCGTGGCGACCGCCTCGACACAATTCTTTCGTACTATTGGGGGCACCGTTGGCGTTGCTGTAATGGGAACGATTCTCAATGCCCAAATGGCACTCCACTTCATGCCAATCTTTGCCCGCTATCCCGATGTTCTGGCCCGACTACCCAAGGGGCTTGCTCCATCGAATGTGTTGCTCACTCCTGAAGTGCGTAGCGCATTGCCTATCGACTTGTTGAGACAGTTGCAAGCTGCCCTGGCGCAAAGTCTCTTCTGGGTCTATGCGCTGATGTTTGTCTGTGCTCTTATCGGGCTGGCGACTATGTTTCTATTGCCTGGGGGAAGGGCTGAGCAGTATTCTTATCAGAGCGAGACAGGGGATGATGGCACTCAGTCGGGGTCGGAGACTTATGAACCAGAGATTACTGCGATTGGCTAACGCGTAATAGCTGTATGAACTCTATATTACCTCTTACGAATTACGCGCTCCATCTCGCGCTTCACGTCTCGTTCGGCGATGGCTTCGCGCTTATCATACAGTTTTTTACCACGGCACAGCCCTAACTCAATCTTAGCTCTGCCACCCTTTAGGTAGAGCTTGAGCGGGATGAGTGTTAGACCTTTCGTTGCGACTTTTGCTTGCAGTTGTTCGATCTCGCGCCGGTGGAGCAACAACTTGCGATTGCGCATCGGGTCGTGATTGTAGCGATTGCCATGTTCATAGACGGCAATGTGTGCATTCTCCAACCACAGTTCGCCGTTGCGCGCTATAGCGTAAGCACCACGCAGGTTTACCTTGCCTTCGCGGATAGATTTTATTTCGGTACCCACCAATGAAATGCCAGCCTCGATTGTGCGCTCGACAAAGTAGTCGTGATATGCCTGGCGGTTAACCGTGATGACTTTGACGGGCGCGTTTCCGGTCTGAGATTTGGTCTCGTGTTTGGCTGATGTTGGTTTTGGCATTGAAAGACTGCCTTTCAAAACATTTAAACGGGAATTTGATGCTCTTCATTGAGACTAACCTGTTTCTTCATTCTCTCATAGTTTTCACTTAGAGCGCAACATGGTTTTAAAATCCTATTACCACAACATCAGCACCACCCTAAAGCTGTAACCAAAATTACCCCTACCCCAATATGATAGAATAATTGTACTAACTCTTCATCTTTCTTTGCCCACCTGGCGGAGGTGTACTTGATCAAACGCGAATTTACCGTTGCTGACGAATATCACTACAACCACTCGAGTCCCGTACGCTGGATTAGCTCTCACCTGCTACGCTACAAACATTTAATTCTCAGCTTCATGTTTGCCGTGATTTTGACCAACATACTCTATTCAGTCATTCCAGTACTCACTGGCGTAGCTTTTAATGTTGTTTTACAAGGCGAATCGGCACACAATCGCTTGCTTGGAGTTTCCCTCGCCCTGCTTGCTGTCATCCTGTTCGGCGGAGGCCTCGACTTGTGTGCCCGTTTCTTTCCAGAACTTCTGGGCAAACGCTTTGCCCGTGATGCACGCGCCGAGTTATACCTCAGTTTGCTGGGCAAAAGCCAGACCTTCCACAATCGCCAGCGCGTAGGTGACATCATGGCGCGTGCCGCCAACGACATGACTCAACTTAGTAATATGGTTGCCCCTGGTTTTGATATCATCTTCGATTCATTTACCAGCCTGGTCATTACGCTTATCTTCATCGGCTTTATTAGCCCGCAGCTCTTACTCATGCCCCTCCTCTTTACCATGTCTTTTCTTATTTCTTTGCGTTATTACTCGCGCAGGCTCAACCCGATCTCTGATAGTATGCGCGAGCAGTTTGGCGAGCTGAATGCCGGCTTGACAGAATCAGTCACGGGCATCGAAGTGGTCAAAGCAACAGCCCAGGAGAGCCAGGAGCAGAGCAAATTTGAGCAAAATGCGAGCAGTTATCGTGATTTCTACATCAAAAATGGCTATGTACAGGCCTGGTACTTGCCCCCATTGCTCTTATCTATTGCCCTTGTCGGAGGCTTCTTGCATGGCTTGTTCCTCGTATTGCATAACCAGCTTTCCGTAGGTAGCCTGGTAGCCTATATGGGATTAATGGTCATGCTGCATTTCCCCGCCTTTATCTCCAGCTGGTCCTTCAGCCTGGTTCAATTAGGTGTGGCGGGCGCTGAGCGTATCCTGGCTATCTTGAAAGAGGAGACCGAACTGGACGAGAATCAAGGCGGTTATCATCAAGTGATGCGTGGCGATATCGTGTTCGAGCATGTTTCCTTTAGCTATGGCGGAACTACCGTCCTGAAAGATATCTCGTTTCATGCAGAACCAGGGCAGACTGTCGCCATTGTCGGCCAGACAGGCGCAGGCAAAAGCACACTCACTAAACTCGTCAACCGCATCTACGATGTCGATGATGGTTGTATACTCCTCGATGGTATAGATGTGCGCGAGTGGAGTCTGGACGGGCTCCGTTCCCAGGTCTCCACCATCGAGCAGGATATCTTCCTCTTCTCGCGTTCCATCGCGGAGAACATCGCCTATGGCCTGGGCCAACAGGCAGACGAGCCAGCCATTGAACAGGCCGCGAAGGATGCCCAGGCACACGCCTTTATCACCGATTTTAAGGATGGCTACGAGACCGTCATTGGTGAGCGTGGCGTCACGCTCTCCGGTGGGCAACGCCAGCGTGTTGCCATTGCGCGTGCCCTGCTCACCGACCCGCGTATCCTGATCCTGGATGATTCGACCAGTGCCGTTGACAGCGCGACCGAGGACGAGATTCAGAAAGCTATTCGACGGCTCTTGCAAGGGCGCACCACGCTGCTGATCACCCATCGTCTCTCACAGATACGCTGGGCTGACAAAATTTTAGTCTTGAAGCGAGGTGAACTGATAGATCAAGGCTCCCACGCTGAATTGCTTGAGCGCTGCGAAACATACCGCCGTATTTTCGCACACTATGAGATCGCCTTGCCTGCGAGTCAAAGTGCATCGAAAAGGGAGATATAATGGGCTTTATCATGGATGGTCTCGAAGCCGAGGCATATGATCGCACCTATTCTGACAGTCATCTCATCGCACGCATCATCGGCTACTTTCGCCCCAAATTGCGGATGATGCTCGCTGTCGCGGCGCTGATCGTCTTAAGCTCGCTTCTGGACACCGCCTTCCCCATCCTGATTTCATTCGGCATTGATGCAGCAGTAGCATCTGTAGCAGCCCGAACGATAGCAGTACTGATTGGGCTAATCTTGATCTCAGGAGTATTATCCTGGACGAGCAACTTCTTTCGCCAATGGTACACAGCTCGCTCTGTAGGCGATGTAGTATTGAATTTGCGTAGGGATGCATTCAACGCAGTCGTTGCACGCGACATGTCATTCTACGATGAGTACCCATCCGGCAAAATTGTCAGCCGTGTGACCTCCGATACAGAAGAGTTTGCCACAGTTGTAACATTGGCGCTCAATCTACTCAGCCAGGTCTTACTCTTTTTCCTCATTGCCGTGGTGTTGCTAGTTAGAAGCACCCTGCTGGCTCTGCTGGCATTCTCCATTATGCCTTTCATCGTTCTGATCGCTCTGGGTTTTCGTTGTATAGCCCGCCGCACGACACAGCGCTCGCAACGTTCGTTGGCGCGTGTGAATGCCAATGTGCAGGAAGTAGTCAGTGGTATCGCCGTCGCCAAGAACTTTCGCCAGGAACAAAACATGTATGACGAATTCAAGAAGGTGAACGAGCAATCCTACCAGGTCAACGTGCGTTCCGGCTTCGTCTACAATGGCGTCTTTCCTCTGCTTGTATTGGTGGCGAACATCGGCACCGTCATCGTTGTCTACTTCGGTGGACTGAATGTGCTAAATCACACGATTTCGGCAGGAGATTGGTTCCTCTTTGTGCAGGGCATCAGGCTGCTCTGGTTTCCCTTAACCAGTATCGCATCTTTTTGGAGCCAGTTTCAACTGGGTCTGGCAGCCAGCGAGCGGGTCTTCGCCTTGATCGATGCCGAGCCACGAATTCGACAGACCGACCAGCAACCAGTTGCTCACCTGGCCGGCAAAATTGAATTCAAGGACGTATTTTTCAGTTACAACGACAGGCAAACCGTACTGGCCGGCTTCAATCTCACCATTCAAGCAGGTGAGACAGTGGCAATTGTTGGGCACACTGGCGCCGGAAAATCCAGCCTGGCACGTCTCGTTGCCCGTTTCTATGAGTTTCAGGGTGGACAACTGTTGATTGATGGGCGCGATATACGCACCTTTGACCTGCAACGCTATCACCGCCAGCTAGGAATTGTTCCACAAATCCCATTTCTCTTTTCAGGAACAATAGCCGATAATATTCGCTATGCCCGACCAGAAGCTACAGATGAGCAGATTGCAACGGTAGCTCAACATATCGGAGGGGGTGACTGGCTAGACGGCTTGCCCGACGGGCTGAACACACTCGTAGGTGAAGCGGGTAGATCGCTCTCGCTGGGTCAGCGGCAACTTGTCGCATTAGCGCGCGTGTTGTTGCAAGACCCATCTATCATCATCCTGGATGAAGCCACCGCCAGTGTTGATCCACTTACCGAGGCGCAGGTCCAGGAAGGACTTGACCTTGTCTTGCAGCACCGCACAGCTATACTGATTGCTCATCGACTGTCCACCATTCGACATGCCGACCGTATCATCGTGCTCGATCGTGGCAGGATCGTCGAGGAAGGTAATCATCATACCTTGATGAGCCAGGGCGGACATTACGCTCAACTCTATAACACCTACTTCCGCCATCAATCACCCGACTACAAACCAGGTGAAGGATTTGTCCCAGTCTCTACACCTTGACACAAGATGAGAAACAGCCTACTAGTATTAGTGCGGGCTACCTGAACAAGTCACCTACCGCATAGCTGAATCTAGGGGCTTACCTCTTAGAAAGGTTCTTATATGTTCTACCATCTAGGCAAGTTAGCCACCCGCTATCGCTGGTTGATTGTGGGCTTTTGGATGGTCGCCATTGCCATATCGCTGCCATTTGCTCCGCGAGCCAGCGAGGTACTACATTCCGGCGGGTTTGTGAGTCCCGATATTGAGTCGGAACGGGCGGTAAACCTCCTGGTGCAAAAGCTACATCTTAACCTGACAATTGTTCAGGTCATCTTCACCAGTCTAAACTACACCGCTGATAGCCCGCAATTTATACAGGAAACGCAAACCGCCCTTGCAAGCGTGCGTGGGATGCCAGAAGTCTCAGGAATCGTGAGTTTTACTGATAATCCACGTCAGATCTCATTAGATCGTCATGCCGCATACGTGAATGTCCTGCTCAAACCCGATCCTGATAGCGCACCGAAGCTCTTGCCTGCATTAGAGCGCCGCTTACAGCCGGCGCCCGACTTAAAAACCAGTATCGGTGGGGGTCCGGTCTTTTACGAGGATATTCAAGCAGTGAGCGAGCGCGACCTGCGGCGCGCAGAGATGCTAGCTTTTCCCTTTGCGATCATTGCCCTTTTGCTTGTGTTTCGCTCCGTGGTCGCCGCTGCTCTTCCTGCTTTAGTGGGAGGAGGCGCCGTGGTTGCTTCACTTGCACTCATCTTTGGCCTTGGGCAAATCACAACTCTTTCCATCTTCGTTCTGAATATTACCACCTTGTTTGGTCTGGGCCTTGGTGTAGATTACTCTCTATTTATAGTGAGTCGCTTTAGAGAGGAACTCGCTCACGGCCGCAATGTTGAGGAGGCGGTGGCGATCTCAGTCGCCACCGCCGGGCGGGCTGTTACGTTCTCTGGCCTCACCGTGTCACTCGGACTGCTGGGTCTCGTTTTTTTCCGCATCAATATGTTACGCTCGGTTGGTATGGGTGGGGTGCTGGTCGTTTTGATGGCGGTATTTGCTGCGATCACGTTGTTACCTGCTGTTCTGGCCATTATTGGCACTCGGGTAAACGCTTTTCCCGTGCGTCTTCCGAAGCTACGCAACCTGGTAGGGGCTCGATTTATCGCGCCCGAAGACGCGGGAGGAGAGAAAACCGCTAGCGGCCCTCAATATGGATTCTGGTACCGGCTCTCACAACTTGTCATGCGCTATCCTGTGCGCATATTCGTGCCTGTATTACTCCTCCTGGTTGCGCTGGGATTGCCTTTCCTGGAGGTACGCTTCTCTGCGCCTGACGCCTCGATTCTCCCCGCTGATGTCCCGTCCCGTGCAGCCTATAATCTACTCGCCAGCCGCTTCAATGCGCGTGAAACGACTCCTATTCTCCTGGCCGTACAGACAAAAGGTGATGTGCTTACTCCCGGCAATATTCACAATCTCTATGCTTATGTGCGCCGTATCGAGGCGGATGCGCGTGTTGCACGAGTAGACAGTATCGTGAGCGCAGACCCGCGATTTACGTTAGACCAGTATGAGTTATTGTATACGCACCCTCAACTGATAGCTGATCCCTATCTGTCCGCGTTTCTCAAGACGTCGGTGGCTGGAGATACCACGATGATCTCCGTCATCAGCAAATATGGGATGCTCGATCAGCATTCGCAAGAACTGGTACAGACAATTCGCAATACTGATCCTGGCAATGGCATGACAGTATTGGTTGATGGTGGGACCGCGGGCAACATAGATTATGTGCATTCGCTTTATACTGACTTTCCTATAGCCGTGTTGATTGTGTCGGTTACCACTTATATTGTTTTGCTCCTGTTTTTCCGATCACTGATCTTGCCGCTAAAGGCTATCCTGATGAACACCCTCTCGATTTTGGCAAGCTATGGCGCGTTGGTTGTCATTTTCCAGAATGGGTTCATGCATCAAGCTCTTGGCTTTACTCCGCTTGGGTTTGTTGAGGCATCGAGCCCTATTCTCTTATTCTGTTCATTGTTTGGTCTCTCGATGGACTACGAAGTCTTCCTGCTCTCGCGTATACAGGAGGCTTACTGGCAGACTGGCGATAATACGAAGGCGGTGGCGCTTGGTTTGCAGCGCAGTGGCCGGATTATCACAAGTGCAGCTCTGATCGTGATTGTGGTAAGCGCGTGTTTCGCTACTGCTGACATGATTCTAGTCAAAGCACTGGGCCTTGGTATGGCGCTGGCAGTAGCGCTAGATGCAACGTTAGTACGGGGGTTGCTCGTGCCTGCTACCATGCGCCTGCTTGGCGATTGGAACTGGTGGCTCCCGTTCGTGGGTGTTCAGCGTCGTCCACCAGTTCTAGCAGAAAGCTTAGCAATCGAAGAACCAAAGGAGAGCAAGAAAGATGAACTCTATAGAGCATCAGGGGAAAATGCTAAGATCGGAGGGAAGCAATGAAAAAAAGCTTTAGGGTTGATGATTTTCAGGGCGGGGGCAAGCCCCGCCCCTGCTATACACGTAATAAATATCATGCCAGGCGAAATATAGTAGGGGCGGGGCTTGCCCCCGCCCTGCTTGCCTTGCTCGCTTTTGTTCTCCTACTTTCCTCCTGTGGCTTTCCAGGAACCGTGTCAACCTCAGCTCAATTGCCTGTAGTGAATTTGACGCCTACAGCTACGCCACTACCTTCAATACGCTTTCCCCAGGACGAAGCTGCGCATCGCGACCTGACCGAATGGTGGTACTATACTGGGCATATGAATGCCGCAATGCCTGGTGGACAAGTACACCACTATGGTTTTGAACTGGTCTTCTTTCAGGTCTTGCGGGGTGATCTTCCCCCCGTCTACGCTGCACACTTTGCCATCAGCGATATTACGCGAGGGGAGTTTCATTTTGATCAACGACGCCTGCTTGAACCAGATGCAGTGATACCAGATGGCACATCAACAAGTGGCATACATGTTCATATCAACGACTGGTCGATCAATGGCGTCAATGGGTCAGATCACCTGGCTGCAAATATGACTAATTACGCTTTGCATATCGATCTGCACGGACTAAAGTCTGCGACGTTGCACAATGGAAATGGATTAATTACCTATGGGCTAGGCGGTTTTTCCTACTATTATTCACGTACCCGTATGTCGCTCTCAGGCATACTGGTTGATCACAATCAACCTTTAAAGGTATCTGGTGAAGCGTGGATGGATCATCAGTGGGGTAACTTTCTCTCGCTTGGTGGCGGTGGATGGGATTGGTTCAGCATTCAACTTAACAACAACACTGAGATGATGTTGTATCTCATTCGGGACGCCTCTGGAAAGACTATCTCAAGCTATGTTGGCTATATTGGACCCCAGGCTGAGAGTTTTCTGCTACCCGCAAGTGTACTCAAAGTGACTGTTCTCAACCATTGGAGAAGTCCTGTAAGCGGGGCAAACTACCCATCCGGTTGGAGGCTTGAGATACGCGATGCACAATTACAAGCCTCACTAACTCTCTTACCAGAATTGAGGGATCAAGAACTCGTAGCATACCAATCGACAGGTAACAGTTATTGGGAAGGAGCAGTGAGCATTCAAGGGCAGAGCGCAGGGCAAATTGTTAAAGGCGAAGGCTATGTTGAGTTGACCGGCTATGCCCATCCCTCTCCCTGACACTTTTTTCTTGAGCGGGACATCGTTCTCTTTTAGCTCCCAGTAATCACGAGAAGTGTCAGGGATAATAGCGGGTAATATACTCTGGTACTACTGCCTTAAAAAAGTAGGGTTAAGAAGCTCCTGGGATAGTATAATGAATAATCATGGGCTACATTCATCTCACTTGCGGAGATATGGTATACTCTTCAGGTACCTTTAAACATAGAAAGACTCCATGTTCGTATCTGTGATCTCATGTGTATGACATTGTAGCGCAAAATGTACTACAATGTAGAGCCGTGAATTGCTGTGTTAATTAACATCTACAATGGTATTTGAATTTGCAATCTGGTTCGTAATACTCAGGCGATGGGTGGTATTTGTTTAAAGAACGCAGGAAGCATAGATGGAGACCAGACCACAGCCACCAACACAAGAACAGTCAGCTATCGTTGAGCGTGTTGCTCGCATAGTTTCCCGTGTACGCGGAGCAAAACCCGATTATGCTCGTTGGGCTGCAGAATTAGAGCCAGCAATCCCTTTTGATGTTTTTGGCATCGTTCTGTTGCGTCATGACAGAGAGGCTGTCCGTGTAGTTGTCTGTACACGCGAGGCAGATGCATGGGTTGCACACTATCATCAGCATCCCTTAGAAGACTCGATGGTTGAACACATCTTGCAACGTAGTGGAACTGTGCATAACCAGGAAAGTGCAGGCAAAACGGCGACCCGGTCGCGTACGGCTACTGATTCACCTGGTGCCCACGATCTGGCTGCTATCGAAATAAGGAATTACCCTGAGGGTCTAGGTGGTCCCCCCGCGCAAAGTGGCGATGCTCTGAGCGGTAGGCCCTATCTCTGTTCGACTTTGATCGCGCCTCTCGTGGTTGAAGATCGGGTACTTGGTTCGCTTGAACTTGGCAGCACGCGCATCCATGCATATGCCGGTGAAGCGCTCCAACGACTTATCAGCGCTGTTGCGCATGTTCTGGCGGCAGCCATCGAGAGTGTGCAGGTAGGTGGTAATGTAGAAATACAAGATCGGCAGCGCGAGGAACTGAAGAACGTTTCCAGCGCTCTCGCCTCAGAGATGGATCTCTCCATGATTCTCAATCGGATCGTGGTTGGTATCGCAAAGGCGCTGAATGTTTCCTCTGCAATAATCACGCTGGATCAGCGCCGGGATAGCCAGAAACTTGTAGTGCAATATGGACTAGATGCAGTAATTTTGACAAAGATTGTGGAACGTGAAGTAGCTTTTACTGACCAGGCCATCATTGGTTTTACGTTACGCCATCGCCAGCCCTGCGTTTCGAATGACATTGCCGAGGATAGCCGTTTTCCTGCAAGTCAGCTATTTGCTTTACAACTCGGTATTCGCTCTATTTTCAGTTATCCACTTGTGACCGGCTCCACGGTTTATGGCGCGCTTCTGCTCTGCTCACCCGAACCAGGGGGCTTCACTCCACTTAAATTAGATATTCTCTCGCTCTTCGCCAGCCAGGCTACAATTGCAATTCATAACGGCATGTTATTGGAAGCGGCGAGAGAGCGAAGGCGTTTTCAAGAGACAATCGAGCAACTAGACGCAGCTCGACAACAGAGTGGTTCTGCTGGTTCATCTGAACTAGATGACCTGGTGGTGCTCAAAAGGGTGCGAGAAGAGTCTGAACGCACCTTTGGTATCAGTTTTAGCAGCCTGTTACGCTTTATCAGTGACCACTTGTTGACATCAAGCGAACGTGACTTGCAGGATATATTGCACGCTATCCCGGATGAGCAAAATGTTAAAGATATCAATGTCAACTCTGTCAATGGAACTGTAATATCGTTGCTTGAGGAGGAGAGAACTGCAACTCTTGTAGAAACGGCTGAAGCTGCCCTGGCTCGTGTTGGTTTATTGGGTGACGTAAGCGCGGCGCTTACACCAGTAATAACTCAACTCTATGAGCGCGTTACAAGTGACATGACTACCCCCTGGTTTGTTACCGACCCGCAGGGGAAATGTATCTATGTAAATCCGGCCGCCGAAGTATTTTGTGGTATACGTCTATCCCTGGATAACCTGGGAAACCTTGCAAGCTTGCGTCGCCCGGCACATGAGGTAGAGCAAGTTTCTCTAAAAGTTAAGGCACATGATATACGATGGCCTTTAGAAAACCAGGTGCATTTCGATACATACATGCCTTTCTCTCAAACCATGATCTCTCAGACCTCCTCGTTAACTCTGCTAGATGCATTTGCAGGTTTGCTGCCGCGTATACGCAATGCTAATGAAGTCCAGACGTATCTACAAGAATTCACTTACTCTGATCTGGATCCAGACGATGCTGGATCAGTTGAAAGCAAACACAACGTTGCTCAACTGGAATTCCCGTCGGCAAATACATTGCGCTGTATCCTCGCTGCTGAACCTGTGCAAAGACTCTCCCCCCAGCAATTTCAAGTCGATGCTAAAGGTCCCGGAGAAAAAGAGCCAGTTTCCTTTCACGTGCGTTCTGCAAAAAAGCCTGGAAACCGTTTTTCTGATCCACAAACCTTGCTTCCGGATAGGGCCCCCTCAGATCGCCATTATCAATTTATGCGCTTTGCCTTTTATGATTCGCAAGGGCAACTGTTAGCCAATGCTTTGCAGATTCAAGATATCAGTGGGCAGGTGCGTGATGAGAAAAATAAGTCAGTACTTCTCTCAACTGTTTCGCATGATCTACGTACACCTCTTACTACCATCAAAGCTGCAGTGACGGGACTGCTGCAACCCGATGTTACCTGGGATGAACAGATGCTTCGCGAAATACTTGATGACATTGATATCGAGGCTGATCATCTGTATGCTCTCATCAATTCTTTCATCGAAATGTCTCGTATCGAAATGGGCGCCCTTGTGCTCGAAAAAGAGTGGTGCGACTTTGTCGAAATCGTACATAGTATCCTCAATCTTGATGAACGGCTGCTAGCAGGCCATCCCGTGCGTACTCATTTTCAACCGCAGTTGCCAATGGTCTATGTTGATTACGTACAGTTAAAACGGGTTTTGAGTTGCCTGCTTGAAAACGCCGTACATCATAGTCCGGAGAATGCTGAGATTGTTATCGCAATTGATACTGTTGCCGGGAGAGAACAAGATGTTGTTTTGTCCAAAGATTCTCACCGCTTCTTGCGGGTACGAGTTATTGACCATGGAACCGGGGTACCAGAAGGGGAGCAAGAGCGGATTTTCAAAACCTTTTACAGTTTAGATTCACAAGGTAGTGGGCTTGGGTTAGCTATTAGCCGTGGAATTATTGAAGCTCATCAGGGCCGAATCTGGGTTGAACCTGCTCCAGGTGGTGGGTCATGTTTTGTCTTTGTACTACCTATTTCCTTATAAGGGAGTACTTGCCTCATGAGAACAAAAGGGAAGCGCATACTGGTCGTAGATGACGAACCGCCAATACAGCGGATCTTACGCCGGAATCTCACGATGAGTGGCTATGATGTCCTGATTGCGGAAAATGGCGAGCAGGCTATAGATTTTGTGCGTATCCATCAACCGGATCTGATATTGCTTGATCTCTGGTTGCCAGGTGAGATAGATGGTATGAGTGTGTGTATGCAGGTGCGTCAATGGACACAGGTTCCAATCATTGTCATATCAGCCAGAACAGACGAAAAGCAAAAAGTGCAGGCGTTAGATTTGGGGGCCGATGATTATTTAACCAAACCCTTTAATAATGACGAGTTACTTGCCCGTATGCGTGCGTGTTTAAGACGTGCAGCCAACGCCTCAGAGGGGATGAATGTTCAACAACCAGAGGTTTTAACTTCTGAAGATGGGTATGTACGTCTGAATGTTTTACGACGACAAGTGCGCGCAGGTACACAAGAGGTTAAACTCACTCCGACAGAATTCGAATTGTTACAGCAGTTAATGTTGCATGCCGGCAAGGTATTGACCCATCGTACGTTGCTACGGGCAGTTTGGGGGCCTGAGTACGGTGAAGAAGCCGATTACTTGCGGGTCTACGTGCGACAGCTTCGTGTGAAAATCGAAGAGGAACCTTCACAGCCGAAGTATATTCTGACCGAACCGGGTGTTGGCTATGTATTTCGCCCACAGGTAATGGCTGAAAGTTTGGGTGAAACACAAACGGCTATTTCGACAACGATGGCCATCGAGATGGAAACAAACTAATATTCAGGGTAATGTATCCCGGCATCCTGGGAACTTTAATAAAATTTTAATGACTTTCGCCCCTTTTTTATGTTTATCTAACTTGGTTTGTCGTACACTGCGATAATGGGGATGTCCAGGGTTCATTATAGTGTGGGGGTGAGCTGCGATCACAGGCTTCCTTAAGGGGCAGGGGAAGCTATTTCCGCAAGGTAAAGGAAATAGAGGAACGATGGAGTCACAAGACCGTATTATGGATGGAGACTTACAAACACTAGGTCTCCAATCTATCCTGAAAATGCTCGCGCTGAGTGGGAAAACTGGTACATTGTTTGTACACTCGGGACCGGAAACACTTTCCATTAGCCTGCGTAAGGGCCAGATTATGGCTTTGCATGAAGAGGGATACATCAAATCAGATTTACTTAGCATGCTTTGCCTGATCAATAAACTCGATCCGCCCCGTGCTCAAGCTGTGCGAGAGGCTTCGCAAGGTAATCTCCAGGTTGCCTTAGCAATCCTTGTTGAGCGCAACTGGATGAGCGCCGAAGAAATGCAGCGCCGTCTTGAATTTGCTGTTACCCAATCGATTAGTCACGCTCTACGTTGGGTAGATGGACGTTTCTCTTTCCATCGACAACTGGTCACTATGGAAAGCCGCATGCAGCCGCTGGATATCGACAGCGTACTATTGGAGGCGTTGCGCCAGGCTGACGAGTGGGAGGAGATGGGTGAGACATCACTAACTCGCATGACAGTCACTCGTTGGCTACCGGAAGTAAGTAATGATGTGCGCAGTTTGGGATTGAGTCAGGAACATATCGAAGTCCTCTGTCTTGCCAACGGTGAAGTGCCACTGCAAGCGATGGCAATGGTACTGATGATCCCTGAAGCTCGCGTTGCTCGTATCATGCATCGTCTTCTGGAACTGCGCTTGATAGAGGTAGTTGACACGGCATTGGAGGCCGAATTACAACAAGACCTCTCAAACATCATCATCATGTGTCAATATAAATTGGCTCAGCGGCGACAAAATCTTGCACCAGAACAGCATCTTCTCGGATTGATAGAAACGTTGTCTCAATGTATCAATGGGCTGCTTATCCATCACGGCAACTATGCGAAAAGCCTGCGTGGACGGGGACAACTTCCCTTCACGGAGATTGTACGTTATTTAGAGCGACGTTTTGCTCAGCCGCTGCAATTACTAGCAAAACGCCAGTACCCGATCCTGGAAACGGTGACTTTTACAAATGGGCAGCTTGACTGCACTGAAATCATTTACCTGGATAAGTTGGTGAAAGGAGAGCAGCTGGAGGAATTTTATTGGGGGGCTGTACTCGGTCTGGCAACGTTCTTACGTACTGTTTTCTCGACGCTGTTGAATGACGAAGTGGGCAATTCGCATACTGGCCGTCAACTCAACTACGTTTGGAAAGCATTCCTCACAGAAATTGATCAAGAGATTCAACAGTACCAACTGTATCGTGCTCATCAGAACACTCAGCAGATACGCAATCGGCAGAGTGAAGCTGCGTTGCTGAGTGGGCCAAATAGAAGTAGCGTCCCTCAAGGTGAAGGCAATCTTTACTGGTCGCCAGAAACTCAAAGGAGGTCAATTTAGATGATCGAACCAATACCAACGGTTCTAGTAGTAGACGATAGCCCCACGGTACGGAAAATTGTTCAAATGACCCTGCAGCGCGAGCGGATTAGAGTGATTACTGCTGGAGATGGTTTAAGCGCTCTTACCTCAGTCGCAGATGAAATGCCTGCTCTTATCCTCCTTGATATCCAGTTACCCCGCATGGATGGGTACCATATTTGCCAGATAATACGGAAAAACTTGCAGTTTCGGTCAATACCTATTATTATGCTCAGTGGGAAGGATGGTTTGTTTGACAAGATGCGGGGAAGACTTGCTGGGTCTACAGAATATTTGACGAAGCCGTTCGACTCAGTAGAGTTAGTCCAGACAGTCAAAAAGCATCTCGTAGGTTGGCAGCAGCGTATGCCGCCACAATATGAAGGCATGCGTACACGTCTGAGACGTCGTGGATAGTCCCTGTCTCAACCACTGATTGTGCAAATGTGTGAGTCAGGAATGGTTTATGCCCCCTCATATGGACCTCCCAGAGAACATAATGATGTGTTGTTATAGCCATTCTTTCCCATTGACCGGGCGTTATGTGTTGCGCTCCTAAAAAGGAAAGGTATACTGTTATGCCAGAGCAGAAGATACTTGTAGTTGATGATAGTTGGACGGAGTTGGCTATGATCGCCATGCCATTACGGAATCAGGGCTTTGATGTGGTAACTGCCGTGGATGGCGATGAAGCTCTTGAGAAAGTCTTCAGGGAACGGCCTCAATGTATTGTGCTCGATGTAGTCTTACCTAAGCAGAATGGCTTTCAACTGTGTCGTAGGCTAAAAAGTCTGGATGCAAGTAAGCACATACCAATAATCTTGTTGACAAGCAAAAATACTCCACTTGATAAATCCTGGGGACTTCGGCAAGGTGCCGATATGTATATGACGAAGCCTTTTAGCGAGGATGAATTGGTAAACAACGTTCGGCGACTCTTGTAGAGTTAGGAGCCTTAAAAATGGTGCAGCGCGATACAGGGCGACTCTCGCAGTCCACCTCAGGTGGGCTGCAACATCAAAGAGAAACCCCCACTGTCAGACCCATGGGAAGTAATTCGCAAGGCAATGTGATCTTCCCGAGAGATCTGACCAACGTAGCAGCAGAAGCAGTTGCCGTTGGTGAGCAATACCTGGTCTTCTCACTACTCGAATGTGAGCTTGCTCTCAAAGCCGAGCATATAGATACTGTGGAACGCCTTGCTGATGTGACTCCAGTTCCAAACGTTGCCTCATGGATCAGTGGGGTCATCAACTTGCGTGGTTCTATTGCTTCAGTCGTTGACCTGCGCGCATTTCTTGGCATGGAGCGTCTGCCTTACAATCCACGAACCCGGCTATTATCGCTAAGATACAATGAAATGGTGATCTGCCTGGTCGTGGACAGTGTAAGCGAAATGGTACCAATCCCTCCATCCGCAATTCATTCGAATACGCGTCAAGCCAATATTCCACAATGGTTGGCCTCCTATGCTTCTGGGAGTGCGCTGGTTGGTAATCGATATATTATTTTGTTGGATGCGACTCGCCTGCTGTTCTCCGACAAGATGCAACACTATTCCTAGTGATTTTAATAGAACGCTGCTTCACATGAGAGGAGGCCCGGAGGATGAATGACACCGATAAAGGCACAATGACAGTAAGTTCGTTGTTGGTAATGGGACTCACTGCTTCAGTTGCCATTCCTGTTACTGCCATTATTGTTCTTGGTATTTTAATAAAAGGTGTTGCTGACCAAACAGTTGTTGTCTATGTGGTGGGGTTGTTCGCACTGATTGTGTTACTGGGAGTTCTGTTTGTCAATTATTTCGTGCGGCGCAAAATCCTGGATCGGGTTCAGGAATTTGTAGATGTGACGCGAAAATTTGCGGCAGGAGATCACTCTGTTCGCGCAGTCGTCACCGGCGATGATGAATTTGCTCTGCTAGCACTGTCTATCAACACGCTCCTTGATAGCCAGGGTTTCGCCTCAGGCGGAGCAGCGGCGCCAGCCAGTGGGTCAAACGATGCAGCGGCCCTACAAGCGCAGATTGAAAAGCTCTTGCAGGAAGTAAGCGCCGTTGGTGATGGTGATCTTCGTGTCCAGGCAGAGGTAACTCCAGATACTCTTGGGGTTCTGGCCGATTCCTTCAACTATATGATTGAAGAGCTTGCTAAAGTTGTTGGTAGGGTGCAAGCTACTGCCATGCAAGTGACAAATGCTACACGTCGCATTCTTGACCGCTCGGATGAACTTGCTCAAGCCTCTACAACTCAAGTGCAACAGATTTCACAGACAACCGAAGCTGTAGAAGCGTTGGCAATCTTCATTCAAAACGTAGCTCGCAATGCCCAGTTGAGCGCCGAAGCAGCGCAGGATGCGTTGCGTAACGCTAACGCTGGTCAACAAGCTGTACGCCAGTCTATTGACGGGATGGTGGTCATTCGTGAAAATGTTCAGGAAACATCGAAAAAGATCAAGCGCCTGGGTGAGCGCTCCAATGAGATTGGCGAAATTGTGCGTATCATTGAAGACATCGCAGATCAAACCAACTTGCTAGCGCTTAATGCTGCTATCCAGTCTGCTATGGCTGGGGAGCATGGACGAGGATTTGCGGTGGTTGCCGATGAGATCCGTCTTCTGTCGGAACGTTCGACCGAGTCAACAAAACGCATTGCTACCCTGGTCAAGAGCATCCAGGGCGATACCTTTGAAGCAGTCGTTGCAATGGAAGATAGCACGCAGGAAGTCGTCAAAGGGTCGCAACTTGCTGATGAGGCTGGTCGCGCCCTCAACTCCATCTATACTGCTGTGGAACGGCAAGCGCAAATGATTGAAACTATCGCACATGCTTCCAATGAGCAGGCACAAGTTTCAGAAAATGTTGCCATAGCAATGGGCCAGATCTCCGAGATTACACGGCAGACGAATGCAGGAACACAAGAAGCGGCTATGAGTGTAAGCTATCTCGCCGAGCTTGTCGATCAACTGCGTGCTTCTGTCTCTACATTCCGATTGCCAGACCGTGCTAATGAAATGGTAGATGTCTTCCCAAGCATGGCAGGCGTTCCAGCACTACCCGGCGGGAATGCTGATCAGTATTACCAGCAAGATATGGGGCTGGGGATGCCGAATGATTGGAACCAGGGTTTTTCGAGTGATTTTCTTTCACTTCCTCAACCTCAGGGGGCAGGAAATTCTGGCGCCTACCAGTTCGCGTTCAGTAACCAGCAAGACTTTGGATCGCAGCCAGGCTTTACTGGCACGCCTCAGTATGGCGATCAGCAATACGGTAACCAGCAGGCATTTGATGGGCAGTTTGGAAGCCAGATGAACTTCAATAGTCAGCAATACGGTAACCAGCAGGCATTTGATGGGCAGCAGTTTGGCAGCCAACCCGGTTATGGCGATATGGCCGGGTTCGAAAACCAACAAAGTTTTGAAGGGCAGCAGTTTAATTCGATGTCTGAATCTGCATTTGGGAGTTCGAATCAAGCAGCATTCCCCGGCTCAAACCAGGTGCCAGGTGTGGCACAACAGAACGTTGGATCACAACAAGGACAATCGATGACTGCAAACCTGCGTTGGAGAAATCCTCAGCAGAGTCAGCCTTCACCTGGTCAAGATCAGATGCCTTTCCCGAACAATGGTTACACTGGGCAATAGCAAACGGAGTTCCAGTTATGTGAAGCGTTGCTTCTCAGATCGTGGAACTAGAATGAGTGGGTGCGCCAAACATGTCGAATACATTTGATAAACTATCAGTCCTCGATTCATTTATCGAAGAAGTGAATAGTTATTTGCCTGAAATCGAGGCAAATCTCGAACGTTTAGCGCACACACCTGGTGACATGGAAGCGCTTGAGGAGACGTATCGTCGCGTTCATACCATTGGTGGTTCTGCTTCTATGATGGATTTTCCTGGTCTCGCGCATGTCGCTCATGGTATGGAAGATATCCTGGGTGATGTCCTGGATGATATTGCTACACTCGATCCGCCGACAATTGGGCTTTTACAACGCTCTTTTGGCCGTATGCATAGACTCCTTGGCGGTATTCATACTGGAATCGACGAAGATGCGGTAATAGCAGAAGACGATGCTGACTATTCTCAATACCGCGTGATGATCGAAACGTCTGCGCGTAACGGGGACACTATATCCTCTCAAGAGGAGAACGAGGCTCAAGTGATTGCATCCACGCTGCTTTCCTCCGAGTTATCTATAGCATCTCTGGATGACATGGTAGCATCCTTCCGAACACCTACCACTCCTACAGGAGCTGAAGTATCCTGGCCAGAAGAGCCTGCTTCGGATGCACGTGCCGATCTAACGCCTCAACCCATTCATGACACTCAGCCGCGTCAACCTGCCCAACTCGAGACTCCTGTGCCTGTGGAAGCAACTCAGCCGAGTGCCTTGGAAATGCTCGCTGGTACCACGCTTCATTCAGTTCCACAAGATACGCCGCCGGTTATATCTCAGACTACTCCGCAGCATGAACAAACCAAAGCTGCTATGCCGACCGGAGTTGAGAGTGAAGGTCCACAACCTGAAGCCCCTGAAACAGGGATCATTCTCCACTCTAACGAAATTTCGCTTGTACAGATTTATGACGGTCTGCAAGAAGAAGCGCAGGTATTGGAAAGTCAAGCCTCTTCCCTGAAGAGGACGCTTGCTCAATTGCGCCTGGCAGTCTCTCTCATAGAGGGGCAGCGTACTGAATTCAGGAGCTTCCTCGATGGTTCGAGAGACGCGCTTGACCGCATGGAAGAATGGGCTGGAAGGGCCATGGGGCTCAATCTGCGTAACAGTCCCGAACAGGTAAGGCGATACCTTCCGTTGTCGGTTATGTGGGTAGCAAACAGCAAACTCAAAAAGATACTTGATTTGATGGTGCAGATGACCAGTAACGTAGAGATGACAGATGAGCAGATGCATACTGCATTGCACCAGTTACGCACATCCATAGAGGTATGCGGTGATGCCTTCGAGCGGTTGCAATCGAATCCATCCGAGCGCTTGTTTACTCATGAATCTGGTTGGACTCCCTGGGAGATGCAGGTTGCTCGCGAAGCAGATGCTACGCGTGAGCGGGTGACATTCGAGCGCCACGGTGATCCTGTATCCCTGCGTACTGAGATAGAAGCCAGGGTTCGCGAAGAATTACGACTTGAATACGAGTCTCGTCCGCTTACACTTGCAGCGCGTGCCGAACTAGAGCGACAAATACGCGAAGAAATTCGTGAGGAGTTTGAGGCGAAGAGGCAGTTGCAGGTGAGTGTCGCAGGTTCAGAACCAGGTGAAACGCTTCAAGAGGTTGAAGCGCGTTTGCGCAATGAAATTGAGATTGAAGTGCGACGTGAGTTTCTCAGTCGCCTTACTGGAGAAGACGAGGACATTCCCGCTCCTCAGTTCCAGTCTGCTGTGCCGGCATCTTCTCCATCGTTTGCATTGCCTCCTCAAGCAACCGTGGCTTCGGCCTCGTTTGGTGGAGATTTCGGAGAAGAGGCTAACGAAATCTTCAGTTTGGAGGCGGAAGAACATCTGCAAACGATCAGCATGTATGTGGCCGCTCTGGAAAACTCACCCACGGATCTTGATCCGATACAGGGTATACGACGCGCGACCCATACGCTTAAGGGCGCGGCCGGGATGATGGGATTCCGCGCTATTGCTGAACTCTGCCACATTTCAGAAGATTTGCTTGATAGTGTGACGGAGGGAGCCATTACCGTTTCACCAACCATTGTAAGCCTCATATTAGATACTGCTGAAGCTCTGGATTCGCTTATCAACGGAAAAGGCAAGGACCCTGATAACCTGGCTGCCGTTCAGACTCTGCGCACTCGCTATACAGAGTTACTCGGTGATCA
This sequence comes from Chloroflexota bacterium, assembly GCA_046726655.1. GTDB lineage: Bacteria > Chloroflexota > Ktedonobacteria > Ktedonobacterales > Ktedonobacteraceae > DATMNR01. The sequence goes on along the minus strand of JBKPAZ010000081.1, from coordinate 19,402 downwards.
GGCTTCTCTGTCGCATTCAATTGACCAGGTGATTGAAGCTGAGATCGAAGAGAGCGAATCAGCCATCTTGGAGGATGCTTCTGTTACGAGTGTGGTTGCGGACACACTGTCTAGTGGCACAGGTCTACAACAAGCAGCTCATGCCGATCTCAGTGTGCGTGTTCCACTTCTCAAGCTCGATGAGTTAGTGAACCTCTTTGGTGAACTACTTGTTAATCGAAGTGTGCTAGAGGAGCGCTTGCAGCGCTTGATGCGGCTTGTCGCTGATACTGGTGTAAGTAGCGCTCGCCTCCTCGACGTGGGTCAGAAGTTGGAGAGCCGTTTTGAAGCTACTACTTTGCCTAGTGGTCGTTCGGTGCAGGTCCTGCCTGGTCAAGGCAATCAGAGTAAGGGGTATAACTTTGGCGGCAATGGCAAGGACCCCAATAACCGTGTTGAGCCTTCACACATGGCAGAATTCGACGAACTTGAACTTGATCGTTACACCGAATTCCATCAGCTAGCTCGCGGTTTGAGCGAAGGTATCTCGGATATGACGACTCTCAGCAATGAGATGGAAGCGATTATTCGAGACTGTGAAAGTGTCTTTGCCCGCGAGAATCGTTTAAATACGACTTTCCAGGATCGCTTAATGAAAGCTCGCCTGGTGCCTCTCTCAACCATGATTCCACGTCTTTATCGCACTGCGCGTGCGGTAGCTCTGAAGCAGCATAAAGAGTTCGAATTCGTGCTGGAAGGCCAGGAGACAGAAGTAGATCGTACGGTGATCGAGGAAATAGCCGGGCCCCTGTTGCATCTCATGCGTAATGCAGTGAATCACGCTATTGAAATGCCTGAGATTCGAATACAAAGGGGCAAGCCACCAGCAGGGCAGATTAAGTTATCTGCCGCCTATGAAGGAAACCAGGTGGTCATCACCGTACGCGATGATGGTACCGGAATAGATCCGTTGCGCGTACGCAATGCAGCGATTGAGCAAAACATCATTCGCCCAGATCAAATACTCAGTGACGGCGAAGTAATTGAACTCATCTTCCGCCCTGGTTTCTCGACTGCTGAGGTGCTGAGTGAAGAGAGTGGTCGTGGCGTAGGTCTGGATGTGGTACGTGATAGCGTTTCACGTCTCAGAGGTTCACTGGAAGTTGAGTCCACCCCTGGTCAAGGAACTGCATTTACTATGAAGTTTCCAACCAGCCTGGCCATCCAGAGCACCATGATGATCCGCGTTGGTGAACACCAGTTTGCCATTCCCACAGTGATGGTCGAATCTATAGGTCGCCTGGACAACTTCAAGCAATCGACATTTGCTGGCAGGCCTGCAATTATTGTCCAGAATGATCTCTACCCACTGAATGTCCTGTCACAACTTTTGGGGCTACCTTTAAACCAACCCGACGAAAAAGCGCCCATACTGCTTGTACATACCGATCGTCACCGCGTCGCCCTGGTGGTTGACGAAATCAAAGGCAAATTGGATGTGGTGATGAAAAACCTGGGTCCACACCTGAGGCATGTACATGGTATTGCTGGTGGAACAGTGATGGGAAATGGGCGTGTTGTGCTGATCCTTGAATTGATTGAACTGCTGTCTTCTCCCTCGCGAACCATAAGCGGTTCACCCGGAACTGTAACTACTCCTGTACTCCGCGAGAGCCCTGCTCCACAATCGCTCCAGGCGGATGCACGAACAAATGTCGGACTGTCCCCGGAACCTTTCAGTTCAACCGTGCCTGCCATGCCAGCCGCGAAGCCTGCAGTTACTCAGCCCAGAGGAAAGCATATACTGATTGTTGATGACAGTCCAAGTGTACGTCGTGTGGTAGGAAATATGCTCAAGCAACACGGTTGGGAGGTGCAAGTCGCTCGTGATGGAGTCGAAGCCCTTGAGTTGATTTCGCGTGAGGCGCCTGCTGGAATCTTGCTGGACATCGAAATGCCGCGCATGGACGGGTATGAATTGATGGCGACCGTGCGCGCTCAAGAGCAGTATCGAACGCTGCCCATAGTGATCTTAACGTCAAGAGCAGCCTCAAAACACCAGCAGCGGGCCATGCAACTCGGAGCAAACGCCTACGTGGTTAAGCCATACCAGGATGAAGAACTTATCAACCTTCTCAACTCGCTCGTCTATGGAGCAACTGTGCAATAAAGGTTTGCTCTGAGATGAAAGGCACCAACCGATGGGCATCGAACGTGCTGTCACACGCTGGTATCTACAACGCCAGACCTACCAGAACGAGATTGCTTCGTTAGAGGCAAAGCTCGCTGAAATGCAAGTCAGGGGACAGGAACCTGCAAGCAAAGAACGAACAGAAGTCGAGAAGCAACTTGTACATACACAAAGCAAGTTGCGTGCTTTAGGCCCCTGTCCCAAGGCAATGATGGGCTAGACAGTTATTGCTTCCTCTATCAACCTGCCCATCTCGTGTGTTCCAACCATTTCTTTGCCTGCTTCGCGTAAGTCTTCTGTCCTGTAACCTGCTTCGATGACCCGCTCAACAGCAGCTTCAATAGCCTGCGCTTCTTGCTGCAAATTGAATGAGTGGCGCAGCATCATAGCAACTGTTAGAATTGCCGCGATAGGATTGGCTTTGTCCTGTCCGGCAATATCTGGAGCAGAGCCGTGAATTGGTTCATAAAGACCAAATGAGCCGTGTGCTGTCTTTCGTGTTCCCAGGCTGGCGGAAGGTAGCATGCCCATCGAACCTGCCAGCATTGAAGCCTCATCCGTAAGAATATCACCGAACATGTTCTCGGTAACGATTACGTCGAAGCTGGCGGGTTGTCGAATGAATTGCATTGCGCATGTGTCCACCAAAAGGTGTTCAAGCGCCACATCAGGGTAATCTAATGCAATGCGGTCAGCCGTGCGTCGCCACAGACGCGATGTGCTGAGTACATTCGCTTTATCAACCGAGGTCACCTTTTTACGTCTGCCACGCGCTAACTCGAATGCTGTGTATACGATGCGCTCAATCTCGGCCTGACTGTATAGCAGAGTATCGACTGCTTCCAGCCCTTCGGAAGTCTCACGAATTTCGCTGGGCTTGCCGAAGTAAAGGCCACCGGTGAGTTCACGTACTACCAGTAAGTCAGTTCCTTGCAGGACCTCAGGTTTGATAGTGGACGCATCGAGCAAGGCCTTGAGGGGACGTACCGGGCGCAAATTGGCGAAGAGTGCCAACTCTTTGCGCAAACGAAAGAGCGCGCGCTCCGGCTGAATCTTTGAATTTGGGCCCTCGAAGCGAGGAATGCCACCAACCGCGCCAAATAATACGGCATCGCTTTGCTGGCAGAGCTGCATGGTTGCGTCAGAAATAGCATCGCCTTCAGCCTCAATAGCTGCAACACCCACCATCGCGTGCTGTAGGTTGAATATATGTCCATAACGTTTACCAATATTTTGAAGCCCTCTTATGGCCTGCTCAATAACCTCAGGGCCAATACCGTCACCCGGTAATACCGCGATAGAATAATTTCCCATTTGTTCTTTTACCTATGCTGCTACGTCGATCGTGATCATCTGGGGGCGCTCAGTCTCCTCTGGTACCGGTTCACCCTCAGCTTTTAGGCTTTCAATGTAGCCAGTGATCGCCTCTTGAGCACGCTCAATACATTGCTCTAGAGTTTCGCCCTGTGTAATACAGCCTGGCAAGGCAGGGACCGTTACCGTATACCCTCCCTCTTCAGGGCCAGGCTCGAGTATTATTGTGTACTTTCTCATGATCGCTATCTCTGCTCTAACCAGCCTTGAACTCCTTATTACTTCTCTGCATTCAGGATTGCCTCAATTTTAGGTTTTAGATCAGGAATGCTTACTGTGGCAGTCTCCCAGACAACATCTAGATCAATTCCATCGTAATGATGAATAAGCTTGTTTCGCATGCTTATCATTGGTCTCCAGGGTATCTCGGGATGGCGATCTCTGAAATCTTGTGGAATAGCACTTGCTGCCTCACCAAGAATCTGAAGATAGTAGATGATCGAGTTTTGTGTCTCTTCCTCCCTATCAAACTTACTTCTTCCCCTCTTTGAGTAATTAATGATTTTGATGATAGCTTCCTGAATGTGCTGTACCCGGTCAAGTGTGTCTGTCATAGAGGTACCGCTTCTTTTAGGACACGCTGCCGGATGCGGCTATTTAGACCTTTCTCTGTCACAATGTCCACATTACGGCCAAGCAAGTCCTGGAGATCCATCAGGAGTTCGCTGAGATCGAAAAGCGTACGGCCTGGCTCCACATCGACCAGTAGATCGATATCACTTTCTGCATCGGCTTCTCCACGTGCAACAGATCCAAAAACACGCACATTGAATACGCCATGCCTGATTGCTGTATGGAGAATGTCTTCGCGTTTTGCCTGTAAAAGCTCTCTAAATGCTACTGCCGCATTTCTCTTACTAACTATGGATTCTAAGTTCTTTCTGTGCTCTGCTCTGCTAATCATCCGACCTAACTCGGCATCAATTTTGGGTTTTAGATTGGGTAGGTCATGCTCAACTATTCTCCAAACAGTATCCCCATCAATCTCAATGTAATAGAAAGTAAGGAAGTTCTGAAAACTGACCATCTGCTTCCATGGAATTTCTGGGTGCTGGTCTTTGTAATCTAGTGGCATGGCCTGGGCTGCTTCACCAATAATCTGGAGATAATGAATGACTGAGAGACGTACTTCCTCTTCTTTATCGAATCGAAGCCGTCCCTTCCTGGCGTACTCAGCGATTTTTGTGATGGCGTCCTGTATGCGACGTAGTTGCTCAAATGAATCTCTCATACGCCAATTATACCTACGGGTAATCATCTTCGCAAGAGCTTTGAAACCTCATGAGATATGATTGTCTGTAGCATGAGTGGTTAAAACGTGCTATAATTTAGGAAAAGCAGGGAGACGTATACATCGTTCTCCTTGCTGCTTTTAGACTCTGCTATGATACTAACCAGGCATGAGGTGCTGCTGAACCTTTGCAATGGAGTTTTACCCTATGAGCAGTAATAACGAAGGAAATGGGAATGCGCTGCAGAGCGTGGTACGACGCAAGCCTGTGCCAATTGCTATGGCAAAAGGGCCTCATGAGTACATCCCAGGCGATCAGGAACTGCCAGTTCAGCTCACAAGTTTTTTGGACATGTTGCAATGGGCGCAGAACTGGGCGCGCTCGAAGTCGGTCTGGCCCCTGGGCTATGGGCTGGCCTGCTGCGCTATCGAGATGATGGCAAGCGCGCAGGCGCATTATGACCTCTCCCGTTTTGGCTCGGAAGTCTTTCGCTCCAGTCCCCGCCAGGCAGACTTGATGATTGTGGCGGGAACCGTCTCGGTTAAAATGGGTCCGCGCCTGCGTCTCCTCTGGGAGCAAATGCCAGAGCCGAAGTGGGTCCTCAGTATGGGCCAATGCGCGAACTCGGGCGGTGAATTTTACGATAGTTACTACACCGTCCAGGGTGTTGATACCATCGTCCCTGTGGATGTTTATGTCCCTGGCTGCCCTCCTCGTCCAGAGGCTCTGATTGAAGGTATTCTCAAGCTACGCGAGAAAATAGCCAAGCAAGGCTTGAAACTGCAAGGCGAAAAGGAAATAGAGGTGTAGTATATGCGTGGAATACTTGAAGGAATGAGTCTGACATTTAGTCACCTCTTCCGACCCAAGGTGACCCGGTTATATCCCTATGAGAAGCCCAAACTACCACCTCGCAGTCGTGGGCTGATACAGTTGATCGCAGAGGAAGGCCTCAAAACAGACTACAACTTAAAATGTGAGTCGTGCCTGCTCTGTGAAAAAGCCTGCCCGCCGCGCGCAATAACCATTGAGTTTGAGCCAATGCATCGATGGAAAGAACGCCCCTGGTTCGTATCCTATGTCCGCGATGGCGCCGAGAAATATACATCGCATAGGATCCCGCCTGCTTCAGGCGCTTCAAAAGCGGGCTACTACATACAGCGGGTATCCGAATATGCTGAAGAGTACCCTAACAAGCCAGTAGCTCCTTGTGTGGCGATGCCTGTCAAAGATTACCTGGAACCAGCAATCGATCTCAGCAAAGTTGATGAGCTACTTGAAACCTGGCCAGAAGAAGCCGGCGCGCTCCCAACTCTCCTTGACGCCGTAATGGACATATACGGCTACATGCCATTGCAGGCTGCGAAACGTATTGTGCAGGTGCGTGGAGTAGACTTGAGCGATCTTTTTGGGATCGCAACTATGAGTCCAAAGTTCAAACCAGCACCCGCTGTAAAAGGCATCAAACGCGACGATCAACCAGAACGTGGCTTATCACCCGCTACACGGGGTGTGTACGGGAATATTAATCATGTGAGGCAGCCAAATGCCTGAATTTGATTCTGCATATCGTGTGATCCGGCGACGAGGGGAGCCTGATATACGCTCACTTGATGCCTATCGCCGTCTTGGTGGTTACACCGCTTTAGAAGTGGCCGTCCGCGAGCAAACTCCGGAGTATGTAGTACAACAGGTGCTTGATGCTAAATTGCGCGGACGGGGTGGTGCTGGCCGCCTGACAGGGGAAAAGTGGCGCATTGTGCGTCGCCAGGATGACCCCATCAAATACGTTATTTGCAACGCCTACGATGCTGACCTGCGTTCGTGGGCTGCGCGTTCCGTGTTGGAGCGCAACCCACACCAGGTCATCGAAGGTATCGTGCTTGCTGCTTACGCTGTGGGGGCGTCGGAAGCTTATCTCTTCACTCGAAGCCTCTATGTCGAAGGGATCGCTGCAGTGCAGCAAGCATTACAAGAAGTGTTGGAAGCCAACCTGGTTGGACGAGATATTTTAGCTACCGATTTCAGTTGTACGATCAATGTTCTGGGCGTAGACCTGGGCTTCATCGGTGGAGAGGAAACCGTCCAGTTTGCCGTCATCAAAGGTCGTCGTGGTATGCCTGAACAGCGTCCCCCTTACCCTGCCCAGTATGGTCTGTGGGACAAACCCACTGCTGTCAACTCCATTGAGACACTGGCAAATGTACCTGTTATCGTGCGTGATGGAGCGGAAGCATTTACGAGCGCCGGTACTGCTACGACTGGCGGCACAAAGATTTTAACGGTGCATGATTATGTGCCCGCCAGTGAACCAAAGGTTGTAGAAGTACCCTTTGGCGCCACGCTACGTGAGATTCTGCGCCATGCAGGATATAGCCGTCCCGAGGGTGATCTGTGCGCCGTTGTTGTAGGTGGAGCGGAAGGTGGTGCGTTGCCGGTATCGTTACTCGATACGCCCTTTGATTATGATCCCCTGGAGGAGGCTGGGGCGATTGTAGGTTCCGGCGTTCTAGAGTTGCTTCCGGCAAATACCTGTATGGTAGCGTGGGCGATGGAACGGAGCAATTATCTCAGTAAAGAGTCGTGTGGCAAATGTGTTCCATGTCGTATAGGTATGAAGCGCATCACGGGGATACTCGAAGGCATCATGAGCGATCTTGGTGTCATGTCGGATTTAGACATGTTGGATGAATTTGCCAGATATATACCAGATGGGTCATTATGTGGCTTTGGCATTCAGGCGACGAATGCGCTTAAAACTGCCAGACGCTATTGGCCCGAGCATTTTCGTGCCCACGTTGAGGACCAGCAATGTCCGACAGGTAGTTGCATTCCCGTACGTGCGCATCGTTTTGTAACAAAACATGTCTTACCATAACGATGCAGATCATGTAGAGGCTAGGTTCGTTACATCTCTACACATTATCAACTCGGAAGAGGAAGTACATGGCGATATCAATCCGAGATAACCTCAATCCAATAGTTCAGGAAGCGCAAGCCCTCATGGTGCGCAATGAAGTTGGCCAACCCGGCTTCACACTCACCATCGATGGCAAGACCGTCCAGGCTTATGAGAACCAGACACTTCTGAGTGTCGCGGTTGACAACGGCATTACAGATATTCCAAATATGTGTGATGACGAAAAGCTGGAGCCAACCGCTACCTGCCGTATGTGTCTTGTACATGTAGAAGGCATGAAACAACCCCTACCTTCATGTACGACGCCGGCCCTTCCCGGGATGGTTGTCACAACGCAGTCGGATGAATTGTTCCACATTCGTCGCACCAATCTGGAGATGTTGCTTTCTGACCACAATGCCTATTGTCAACCTCCGTGCCAGGTAGATTGCCCGACGCACATTGATATTCCTGGCTATTTGGAGTTGATTGCAAAGGGCTCGATGAAAGAGGCTGCACGCCTGGTCAAGGAAGTGCTGCCGTTCCCATATATCCTGGGGCTGACCTGTCCGGCGCCCTGTCAAAAGGCCTGCCGTCGCGCACTGGTCGAAGAAGAAATTGCCATCTGTCGTATGCATGGCCATGCCGCTGAAATCTGTTTACTCGATCCTCCGCATCCCTATCCGAAAGACCCGTCGACAGGTAAGAAGGTTGCCATTGTTGGCGCGGGTCCTGCCGGCCTCACCTGTGCATACTATCTCGCGCTCAAAGGTCATTACTGTAAGGTCTTTGATATGCAGCCGCAGCCTGGTGGGATGTTACGATATGGCATCCCTGAATATCGCTTACAGAAGGACATGATGGATCGCGAAATCCAGCATGTTTGGGACCTGGGTGTAGACCAGCAGTATAACGTCAAGCTGGGACGAGACTTCACCATTGATGACCTGTTCGCGCAGGGCTTTGACGCGGTCTATCTCGGTATTGGGGTCTGGACGAGTAATGAAATGCGCATCCCTGACGAAGATGCTGAGGGTGTTGTGAATGCCATTGCCTACCTGGGTGAAAAAGTGGAAGGCAAACCGATACCCGTGAAGGAGGGCAATGAGGTTGTAGTAGTCGGCGGTGGATTTACAGCCTTTGACTGCACACGCACCTCACTACGCTTGGGAGCGAAAGTGCATACGATGTACCGCCGTTCACGCAACGAGATGGGTGCTACCTTTGAAGAGGTTGAGGATGGCGAAGCGGAAGGTACTGACCTGCAACTCTATGTCAGCCCGACTCGCGTCGTAACCGAAAACGGCAGGGTGACAGGTATTGAGTTTCAGCGAAACAAACTTGGTGAGCCGGATGCCAGTGGTCGTCGTCGTCCTGTGCCTATTCCAGGTTCCGAATTTATCGTTGAGTGCGATACGGTCATCCCCGCCATTGGACAGGCCGCTGATAAAAAGGTACTCGATGAGAAATCAGGCGTGCAGTGGACAAAGTGGGGTACCATCCAGACGGATCCGCATAACTACATGACGGATCGCTATGCTGTCTTTGCTGGCGGCGATGCGCAGATGGGCGCAAAGACGATTATCGAAGGTGTGGCTCAGGGTAAACTGGGCGCGCGTTCGATTCATGCTTTTCTCAGTGGTGAGGATATGAAAGAAGTGGCCCGTCGCCTGGAACTTGAAGAGCGCAAGCCCGACCTCTTTGATATTGTGCCTTACAAGCCGGTCGAGCCCAAAGTAAAAATGCCTATGCTTCCATACGAGGAGCGCAAGCGTAACTTCAAGCTGATCGAGTTGGGCTACCTGCAAGAGCAGGCCGAGCGCGAATCGGCTCGTTGCCTGCAATGTGCCTGTCCAGCGGCCGGACAATGTGATCTGCAAAAGTACAGTATCGAGCATGGCCTGGCTGATAATCGCTTCCATGATGGCGAGCCGAGCGACTACCACGACTACGAAATTGACATGTCGCACAGCTTCATCCTGCGCGATCCAAACAAGTGTATCAACTGCACACAGTGTGTGCGTGTCTGTCACGACGTGATCGGCCCGGACTGCTACGGCATGTTTGGGAAAGGCTTTGATACTATTGTGTCGACCCCGTTCAATGTCAGCCTGCATGATACAGACTGCGTCTCATGCGGCGCCTGTGTGCAGGTCTGCCCAACTGGATCGCTAATGATGGCCGAGCGCACCCTCAAACGCTACGCCTTCGCGCTGGATCGCTGTATCTTCTGTGGGGACTGCGTAGAGGTCTGTCCTCACGGCGCATTAGGCGAGACGCCGAATTTTGAGCTGTCGTTCTTCAATCGCTTTGGTCCTGATGTTACTTTGGAGAAAGGCGACCTCGCCGTTGCTCCAAACTACCTGGTGCGCCAGCGTCTTCCACGTGGTAAGAAGGACGTACCGGTGATGAGCCCGCTTGTACGCCCACTGCCGGCGCGAGGCATTCGAGAGTAATTTCCAGGCTAGAAGCATCGTAATAATGGGCGACCTCTCAGAGGTTGCCTTTTTTTGTATATAGCCGTTTATGAGAGGACAGAGGTGTCAATCCGAGCTGTTATCTTCGATCTGTTTGATGTTCTCTTGTGTGCAGGTGATCTTACAGCGCGACACACCTATGAGACAAGATTAGGACTTTCAGAAAATGGTCTGGAACAAGCGATGTTACGGTCTCCGCAATTTAGGGAAGCAATAGGAGGCCGGGTAGGTGAATCAGAACTTTGGCGCGATGTCGCAAGACGTATAGGTGTAGACCCTGCGCTCCTTATCTGCTGGCTTCGTGGTAATATATGTGTATTCGTTACATCTAACAAGCGCCGAGGAGTTCAATTACATGGCAAGACAGCGTAGTCTCCGCTTCCCCGAAGGATTTTTATGGGGAACAGCATCTTCCTCCTATCAATGTGAGGGTGGCAATACAAACAACCAGTGGTATCGCTGGGAGCAGCAAGGACACATTCTCACAGGTGAACAATGTGGAGAGGCTTGCAACTGGTGGGAGAATGCTGAACATGATTTTGCGCTGGCTGAACAGATGGAGAATAATGCGCTAAGGTTGAGCCTGGAGTGGAGCCGTATCGAACCAGCAGCGGGACAGTGGGACAGTGGAGCCCTAGGCCGTTACCGGGCAATGCTTAAAGATTTACGTACTCGCCATTTAAAACCTATCGTAACGTTACATCACTTTACTGACCCGATCTGGTTTGCAGACCGCGGTGGTTTTGCGGATGAAGCCAACATTCACTATTTTGTGCGCTACGTGACACATGTTGTAGAGAATCTGCGTGACTTATGTGATTTTTGGGTGACGATTAACGAGCCAGACAATTATTCCGTTCTGGGTTATCTACTAGGTATCCATCCTCCAGGTGAGCACGACATAATGAGGACGATGCACGTTCTGCGTAACATGATGCAGGCGCATGTCGAGGCGTTCTACGCTATTCGACACTTGCAGCCGCAGGCAGAGATTGGTTATTGCCTGCACTATCGTCTCTTTGATCCCGCGAATGAACTCTCTCCACTGGATCGCAGCGCTGCCGGGTTACAGGATACATTCTTTAACTGGGCAGTATTGCAGGCTGCGGAGACAGGCCACTTCGCGTTTCCGTTAAAAATCTTGCTTTCCCCTATTCCACGTGCAGTTGGATCGCGCGACTTTCATGGAGTGAACTACTACACTCGCGAAATGGTACGCTTTGACCCGACCAGGCCTGTTGAACTTTTCGGACGGCGTTTTGTGCGTCCTGATAGCAATTACAATGACCCTGGAAAAGACATCAATTTCGGTGAGATTTATCCATATGGCCTGTACCGCGTACTGAAGTCTGTATACCAGCGTACACGTGGTAATAAGCCGCTGTACATCACCGAGAATGGTTTCAGCGATGCGTTAGACGACCGGCGTCCCCAGGCGATTCTGGAGCATCTCGCCATGGTCCATCTTGCAATCAGCGAGGGCATACCCGTGCGTGGCTATCTCTACTGGTCACTGGTGGACAATTTCGAGTGGGCCGAGGGCTGGGGAGTGCGCTTCGGCCTGATTGAACTTGATCCTGAAACCCAAGAGCGCATACCACGCAGAAGCGCCAGCATGTTTGGCGAAATCTGTCGCGCTAATGCCATTACCGAGGGAATTGTCGAGCGTTATGCGCCCAAAGCGCTAGATATCATTTTTGGGGCGACCAACGGCGCTCCGTACCAGGTCCCCGTTTAGCCTGCTTCTTCCGCTTGTTGTATAACTGCTTGAAGGATCAGTCGATCGGGACAATGCTGCGGAAATTTTCGCGCATAACACACCATACAATAATCGCCCAAGTCAAATGTATATCGCTTGTCATGAACGCTAACAACGTGCTACACTTCAAAGAAGAACATAGCATGCCACCGGGCTACCCAGGCTACGTCTATATATTTTTGTGCGAGGCTGGACTCATGAAAAAAACAACCCTCATTTCCGAAATGCACAAATTTCATTTCGGCAGTAAGATACTTGGTTCCGATGGTGAAGATGGTGTGCTGGCGTATGTCGTATTTGACCCTGCGACATCTTGCATGACTCATATAGGCGTCAAGCAGGGACGTCTTTTCGGGAAAACTGTCTATCTCCCATTTGACAATGTTGTTTCAGCCACCGGTGAAGGCGTAACAATGAATGTGAAGCGCGCAGACCTGGTTGCGGCTAAAAGTGAACAGCCTGGCGGTGCAATCCTTAGCGGTAAAAGTACTGTCGAGAATACCGGTTCTACTGCTAAAGGCTCGCTGATGCTAGTTGCCGTGCATCCAGAGAATGGTGAAATGGCCTATATAGTCGCACACGATTTACATCCAGGGCGGGATACGCTGCTTCGAGAAGACTATATCACCGCTCTCGGGCCCGATCGTGTAACAGTCTCTATTCCTGAGGATAAGCTAAGTGCTCTGCCTCCCTACCGCTCGGATAGCGTACTCCAGCAAGAAGTAGAGTCGATACTTTTTGATCTCACCCCACTACATATCGACCTGAAAGCAATAACTATACGAGTGCTCGATAGTGTGCTATACCTGGATGGAAATATCTCCAGTGCGCTTCGTTCTGATATTGTGCAGGATCAGGTATTGGGAGTAGAAGGCCTGGCGGAAATCAAGAATAACCTGGTTGCTGATGACACGCTGGCAGCCGATCTGGCGCTGGCATTGGGTCAAGATGCGCGAACTCGCGAGCAACCGATTGGTGTCTATCCCCGTCTGGGTGCCGTGCGACTAAGTGGAGCTGTTCATAACAGCCAGCAGAAGGCTGCCGCCGGAGAGATAGCGAAAAACTTTCCAGGAGTGCGTTCAGTTGTCAACAACCTGCTTGTCGATCCCAAGGCTGATATGCTCAAGGTAATGTCTGCGCCAGAAGGTGGAGAAACTAAAGATCTGGTGCCTGGGAAGTACGTCAGACATACGCAATAGCGGGGTTCCAATCCTCTGTTAGATACTGAACCAAATCGGTGAATGGGGGAGTAACACGACCTATGCCCACACAACGTCGCGAAATAGCAGCACAGGCATTGAAGGAACTCTGGCAAGAATTGAAGCTCGAGGGTGATCCTCTCATCTTTGTCTCTCCTCTGCAGAGAAGGACGCAGTTAGAGCACCATCCTCTCTTGCTCGATCAACTTGTCGCCAATGGCAAGCAGCGCAAGAAGACCCTTTTTGGGCAGCTCGAGAGTTGGGAGCTTCTTAGAACTCCTGAATATGCACAAGGTATCGCAGCTGCTGGAGAAGTAGGCGTGCTCCTTCAAGCTGACATGCTGCGACAGGCCGATATTGGTAATCTCGGCGCTATTCCTGCAGCTCCCTATAGCTGGATCCAGTATATCTTCAAAGATGGCTGGAAGGCGCTCTCCGTCTATTACTACGATTATGATAACAATGAAACGCTCACACTCTCGGCTATACCCAACGGGCGTCAGGATGAATGGTTAGCGTTTCTTAAACTGATCGATGAATTGCATGATACCATCTGGCGAAGTACACTTCGGGGCTGTATTGAGATTATCGGTGGCAGCGACGAGCTTGCAGATGTAATCAGGAAGGCCTCTTTAGATGATGTGATACTCAATGCTGAAACGTTAGAGCATGTGACCGCGCAACGGCGCATCTTCGACCAGGAAATGTTGCAACGCTATGAATCGTTACAGTTGCCGCGCCTGCGTAAAGTATTGTTGATTGGTTATACCGGTACCGGGAAGACTACCCTGCTTAAAGCAGAGGGTGCCAATCATGCGAAACAGGGTGGATTCGTATGCTATGTGTGCCCTCCGCCATATAGTCGTAATACCAGCGCCTGGCAGCAGCTCACAAATGCCCTGCATCTGGCAGCGGAAAGCCATATCCCAACGCTCATTTTAGCCGAAGATTTTGAAATGTTTGTTTCGAGCGCGCCTGAGCTACAAACTGTCTTGAACATCCTGGATGGGGTAGCGACACCAGATAATCCCGCAGGCACGCTGTTACTCGCAACCAGTAATGATCCCGAGAAGATCGATCAGCGCATTCGCGACCGTCCCGGTCGTATCGATGCAATCATTGAGCTTGGACTGGTCGAAGATACTGAGCTTGCCATCCGTTTCCTCAAACATTTCCTGAGTTCTGCGTATCGTGAGGAAGAACACGCGCAGGTGGCTGCACAGCTTTTAAAGCAGCCCGGGAGTCATTTCCGTGAAGTTAGTATTGCTGCAACAATGCGTGCATTGGAACAAGGTCGTACGGAGGTCTCAGGCGAAGACTTACTCTGGGCGCATGAAACGATTCTCACCGGGCGCGGCATTGCCGCTGAAGCAGAGCGCTTCACGCCCACTCCCATCCACAAACGTGGAGGATATTTTGGGCGAAAGCACTGATTATCTAGCTCGTGAGTGCCCGATCCAGGTCATGGATGATGTCGTTCACATCCTCAATACCCACAGAGAGCCGTATACAGCCATCTGTAATGCCGAATTTCTGGCGCTCACTAGCAGTCAAGTTGCGATGAGAAGACATAGGCGGATAACTCACCTCAGAGTAGACATCACCGAGAGTCGTTGCTGGCAGGCAGAGTTGTAGCTTATCCATAAAGCGATAGGCAGCTTCGCGAGTCTGTTCCTTCAACTCAAACGCCAGAAGGCCTCCATATCGCTGATTCCTGAACATGCGGGTAGCAAGTTCATACTGTGGATGATTGGGCAAGCCTGGATAATGTACACGTTCAACTGCCGTGTGCTCTTGCAGGAATCGGGCAACCTCCAGGGCATTGGTGCATTGACGTTCCATACGCAGGGCCAATGTCTTCAGCCCACGGGTTGCTAAATATGAGTCAAAAGCACTGAGCATTGCGCCTAGCATAGTTGCATATGTCCGTAACTGTTCAGTCAGAGTGTTTCGTGCGCTGATGACGACACCGGCGGTAGTATCACCGTGCCCTCCTAAATATTTAGTCGCGCTATGCACAACCAGGTCAAAACCGTGCTCAATCGGCCTGACAAGATAAGGTGTAGTAAAAGTACTATCAACAATGCTGGCTGCTCCCACCTCGTGTGCGGCTGTGCCGATGAGGTCAAGGTCCGTTACTTTGGCCAATGGGTTAGAGAGTGTCTCGACATAGATAACATCTGGTTGCTCTGCTCGGATGATTTCAGCGACGTCAGGGCTGCATAGATCGCGTAATACTACCTGAACCCCAATGGGAACGAAAACTGAACGCAGCATCCCGATGGTTGGGCCATACAGGTCTTGCGCGGCGAGAATCTTCGTCCCAGGTGTAAGACCTGCTGTAAGCAAAGCGGCGTGAATAGCGGCCATACCAGAACCAAACACAACCGCGCCAATGCCTCTCTCGGCTTGCGCCAATACCTCTTCCAGCGTCTGGGCATTGGGATTACCTTGACGCGCATAGACAAAGGCTTGCTCGCCAGAGGGAAGGCGACCACTGAATGCCTGGTCAAGCGTATCTGCATTGGTATGCAGATACGTTGTACTGGTATAGATAGGCTCTACTGTCGGTTTACCAGAGTTGTTCGTAGTCTGGCTTAGTTTGCTACTATGTACAAGTAACGTGTCAAGTGCCCAGGATGTGTAATTGGATTGCTTCATAATGCACCTCTTGCAGAGCTAGACATAAGGGATCTTCCCAGGTCTCCAACTGCCAGGGAAGCACAGGCATAGATGAGTGGGATATTGCCCGTCCAAGATGTAAATGCATGCTGTTTGCTCCCTGATCTTCTTACCTTTTATTATACATGCTCTTTTCGCCAGGAATATAGACCAGAGACTACCCTCGCCATTTTAACACCCGGGTAGAGCGGGTCGGCTTTTGAGCATAACTCTTGTAATTTTCAACATGAGTATGCTATACTTCAAACATACCCACACCCTGGGGGTATGGGTTTGACATGCGAGATAAGTGAACCGGTCAATAGACGACTCCTCACAAAATAGGAAAGAGTAAGGAGTATTGAACAGATGGAAACCGTCACACTACCAGTCAAAGGGTTAAACTTTGCCGGGTGCGCCCGCGAAATTGAGAAAAACCTCAGTAAGCTTGAACCAATCGCACACGTCGATGCGAGCTATGTTTTACAGACGGTCACGATTACCTATGATGAGACTGAACTGAGCGAGGCGCAACTGCGCGAAATGGTCAAGGATTGTGGCTTTGCCTGTGGAGCACCCCTCACCAGATTCACAGGACCAAGCGGCACTGTTTCACAACTAACGGAAGCGGCTCGTGCCCATCGGACTATGGTACATCCCGCGATGGAACATCGTGCGGAGGCTTCGGCCCCGGAGAAGATGGATATGGGTATAGTGGATCATAGCATGATGGGCCATGACATGGGTGATCCAGCCATGGCGCGGGCCATGGAAGCTGACATGCGTAACCGCTTCTTCGTGTCACTGGTGCTCACCATCCCTGTCATTCTGTACTCTCCGCTGGGCGTGAATCTTTTCAAGTTACATCTTCCTACCCCCTTTGGCATCAGCCCCAACTGGGTCCTACTTGTGCTAGCCACCCCCATCGTCTGGTGGGGTGGCTGGATCTTTCACTCCGGTGCACGGCGTGCCTTGCGTAATCGCACCCTCGATATGAACGTGCTGGTAAGCCTGGGCGTGCTGGTTGCCTACTTCTTCAGCGTCTTTGCCACCTTTTTTGCCCCGCAAGTAGAGACGAGTTATGATGCTGCGGCCATGCTCGTAACGTTCGTTTTGTTCGGTCACTGGATGGAGATGCGCAGTCGCCGGGGTTCTTCCGACGCGCTTAATGCCCTGCTGCGTCTCGCGCCCTCGCAGGCCAACGTGATCGGGTCGGATGGAGAGGTGCGGACAATTCCCGTCGAGCAAGTAGAGGTGGGCAATCTGCTCCTTTTGCGTCCTGGAGAGAAAGTGCCTGTCGATGGCCTCGTGACTGAGGGCGAGAGCGCCATTGACGAAAGCATGGTCACAGGAGAAAGTATTCCCGTCAGCAAGCAAGCGGGTGATGAAGTGATCGGCGGCACGGTCAACGGCTCGGGTTCGCTACGTTTCAAAGCCACCAAAGTTGGCAGTGATACCGCGCTGGCTCAGATTGTACAACTGGTACAGACGGCGCAGAACTCCAAAGCGCCCGCTCAACGCCTGGCTGACCGGGCAGCAGAATGGTTAGTGCTGGCAGCAGTGAGCGCAGGGGTGCTGACCTTCCTGGTCTGGTTCTTCGTCATTGGACAGACAGCCTTGTTCGCCCTGACCCTGGCGGTGACGGCGATTGTGATTGCCTGTCCCGACGCGCTCGGCCTGGCAACTCCAACCGCAGTGGCAGTAGGCACAGGCATCGGAGCCAGGAATGGCATCCTGATCAAAAACGCGACGGCCCTGGAACAGACTTCGAAAATCCAGGCCATCATTTTTGACAAGACGGGAACCCTGACCGAAGGCAAACCCTCGGTGACCGATACGGTCGTGTTCGGGGCAGGAAACGCGGCAGGTCTGGATGAGGACAAACTGCTGCAAGTGGCGGCAACAGCAGAAACTGACTCGGAGCATCCACTCGCAGGTGCCATCTTGGAGGGGGCGAAGGTACGTCAGCTTGCCATTCTACCATATAGCCAGTTCAAGGCCATTGCGGGCGGCGGTGTACAGGCAGTCGTTGAGGCTCATACCGTCCTCGTAGGTACACCAAAACTGCTGGCCGAACACAATATTCAGCTTCAACCATCTGAGCAGGAGCAACTGGCGACCTTGCAAGCGCAGGGGAAAACAGTGATGGTGATGGCTCTGGACTCCCAGGCAGCAGGTTTGATTGCAGTGGCCGATCGCATCCGAGCGACTGCTCACCAGACGATCGCTGAATTGCAGGTGTTGGGCATTCAGGTGGCAATGCTGACAGGAGACAACCGGCGCACCGGTGAAGCCGTCGGTCGCGAACTGGGCATTGGCCGGGTGTTTGCCGAGGTATTGCCCTCTGACAAAGCGAACTACGTGAAGCAACTCCAGGGCGAAAGCCTGTTCACTGCGATGGTGGGCGATGGTGTCAACGATGCTCCGGCGCTGGCGCAGGCTGACCTGGGGATCGCCATCGGTGCGGGAACCGGTGTGGCAATTGAGACCGCTGAGGTGGTGCTGATGCGCAGCGATCCGCTGGATGTATTAGCCGCTATTCGCCTCTCCAAAGCCACCGTTACGAAAATGAAGCAAAACCTGTTCTGGGCGGCCATCTACAACGTGATCGCCATTCCCGTCGCAGCTGGGGTGCTCTATCCTTTTGGTATTTTGCTCGTACCGGAAGTGGGTGCGTTGGCCATGAGCGCCAGTTCGATTACTGTTGCGACCAATGCAGTGCTGCTCAAGAGTGTGGAAAAGAAGTTGAGAGCGTAAAATGGAAGCAGTTATTCCCGTCTCTATTCAACCACTCATTGATGCATATCTTCGTGCCCTTGAACCATTGCGAGCTCATTTCTATGGGATCTACATCTCTGGCTCTATCGCCCTGGGTGCCTTTGAGGAACTCGAAAGCGATATCGACATTATTGCTTTGACGCAAGGCGAGTGGTCGTCTCTCAAACTCAAACAACTCAACGCGCTTCATACACACCTCATCAAATCCTATCCACTGGGCAAGCGTCTCGAGGTGTGCTACGAGCCCTTGCACTATCTTGGAGTTGTGCATCCCGACAAACAGAATGGAGCGATCGCTCCCTATCCCGCCGCGCATGATGGGAGGTTTTCGCCTGCCACGCATGCTGGCTTGAACGCCGTCACGTGGTGGATCATCAAACACAAAGGACTCTGCCTGCTTGGACCAGCACGTTCCGCGCTACCGCTTGAGGTGGCATGGAAGGATGTGTTGTCCACGATGCGCTTCAATTTGGATGTCTATTTTGCCCGCAAAGCCAAACGCCCCTATCTCTACTTATACGATGCAGCAGTTGAGTTTGCCGTTACCAATCTCTGCCGCATTCTGACGACGATCGAAGAGGGGGAAATTATCTCGAAATCGGTCTCCCTTACGCGTTGGAGAGAGCGTCTACCCGAACGCTGGCAGCTCCTGCTCGATGAAGCCTGGCGCATTCGTCATCACCTCAGCAAGCCATCGCTCTACCATCATCGCTTTCAACGGATGAGCGAAACGCTGGCATTTATCCGGTATGGACGCATACGAGGCTGCAAGGCGTTGGACGCCTCTTCCTTACTGGAGTAGATGAATAGGCCTCGTACTTCTTCTGACGAAATTTTTATTGCAACAGAAACG
>JBKPAZ010000080.1:0-14468 GCA_046726655.1 Chloroflexota bacterium | reverse complement strand
CCCTCAAGCAGGCGGTGGATGCGTGGGTGAGCGCACCAGCGGCGGAGCAGGCGGCACGCTTTGCCAGTGCGGAAGCGATCCGGTGGCTGGAGTGGGGGACCAGAAGCTATCAGAGCTTCATGTTCGGTCTCGCGCTGGTGCTGTTCGCCACCACCATTGTGTGGACGGCGAGAATTACGCGGCCGATTGGCTACATCATGGGATTGATCGGCCTCGCCTACATCGTGCAGAGCTGGTTGGCGGGAACCGTGGGCTTCTCCGCAACCGAAGATTTCCTAGTGGCGATCGCCCAGGTCTCCATCGCTCTCTGGAGCATCTGGCTGCTCATCGTCGCCTGGCGGATGAAGGAGTCGGTCGAAGCCGCTCCCGCCTAGACCATCCACCGTCGAACTCGTCACGATCACAAAGGAAAGGAGCACCCTCAAAGGGAGCTCCTCGTTCGTGGGAATGAGGGCAGCATATTGCCCTTCCAACGTGCTGTTCCTCGCCGCCATCCCATAACCACTTTCCTGCTTTCTGGCAAACCTTCCTGACCAAGTACAGGAGTTCATTGCTGCCGAGTTCTTTTTGGTTGCTCTATGTGCGGTCTGCTTGAGAATACAGTGGGATGGCTCTCATGAGTAACAAATGGCCCTCATTCTGAGGAACATTCTAAAAAGCTCATCTGCAATATGGCCTGATGCTGAGGAACTTTTGGCCCAGGTGATGAGGATCAAAAACACCCCTTGACGCAACAATGAAGTTAGTAGACAATATCACTCAGAAAGAAGCAATAAATTAGTAGGGAGCAATGTAACATCACACGTACATAATTATAAGATGCAGAAACAGGGCTGGAAAAAGCCTTTCAATGATAGAATCAGGTCTATGAAGTTTATTTTGCAATGGGTTATGACCCGCCGTTTTTTGGGAATTGCCGTGCCACTTGCACTGATCTTGACGCTGCTTTTTCCATCTGTAGTGAGCGCACATGCTATTTTGTTACGTTCTGATCCAGCGAAAGATTCTGTGCTAAGCATTGCACCCCGGCAGGTGCATATGTGGTTCAGCGAGGCCCTGAATCCTACTTTCAGTACTGCCGTCGTGGTGAATGGGCAAAACAAGCGAGTTGACAATCGAGATGCCCACGTCTCATCTAATGATCAAACAGAGATGGACGTAACACTCCAGCCAAACTTACCCCCGGCAGTCTATATTGTTATCTGGCGCACTGACTCGGCTGCCGACGGCCATATCCTGAGAGGCTCTTTTATTTTCAGTGTTGCGCGACCTGATGGTAGCGTTCCTACGCTCGCTCCAGGCTCAAATCCGGGAGCGAATGTACTGGGCAGCGGCAATCTCTCTGGCCTTTACACGGGACAAATCGATGGCCCGACGCTTTTCAACCTGATCATGATAACACTTGTCGAACTGGGAGCCGTTTTCTGGATGGGAGCGCAACTCTGGATCAACTTTGTGCTGACCATTTCAGCAGAAGCTCGCTCTGAGGAGAGGAACATAAACGAACGGGTACAACGGCGTTTTGAGCGATATTTTTCGCTTCCCACACTCGTCATACTCTTCCTGGCGAATATAGGTGTGCTGGTGGGACAAGCGCTCAATCTTTCAGGAGGTGACCTGACTTCGGCTCTCTCGCCTACATTACTTGGAGGACTGGCTACAAGCGGGCGCTTTGGTATCTACTGGATGATGCGTGAGGTGGTCATCCTGTTAGCAATGATACTGGCTCTCTATATGCTCTGGCGGCAGCAGCGTCCACGCATCGTCAACACGCTGCTGCCGATTGCGAATCTGTTCCTTGCATCAGCATTGTTGATTGCCATCACGATGTCCGGTCATGCAGCGGCGGTCAATCCCAACATCGTGTCCTATGCCATTGTGATAGATTGGCTTCACCTGCTGGCAGCGTCGCTGTGGGTAGGCGGCATGATGTACATTGCAACCAACTTTCTGCCAGTTTTAAGACGTTTACAAATTCCCCAGCAAGCTCGGTCTCTGGTTAGCGTGCTTCCTTACTTTTCTCCGTTAGCGATCGCAGGTGTGCTGATTATGGCTGTAACAGGCCCGTTCAGCGCCGCATTTCACCTGACTGCGTGGCAACAATTTCTTAGTACTGCATATGGACGAGCGCTTCTCGTTAAAATTGCGCTGATAGGTGGATTATTGGTCACCAGCGCTATCCACGTTGGACTGCTACGACCACGTCTGAAAAAAGAGTACCAGAAGTACAGCTACGTCGTTAATCGTTTGCAAGTCGCGCAGGCAGGAGAAGAAGCCACAGAGCAGAATCGCGCTTCAACACCCAGTGGGCAACAGGCAGTGACCATGACCGCTGAGCCGGGCCGGGCCCCCAAGTTGCTTGCTCAACAGGTGAAACTGCGTGAGGGACGACTGGCAAAAAAGACGCAAGTACTCAGCAGGGTACTGCGCTGGGAACCGCTGCTGGGTGTGGGTGTACTCATCTGCGTTGGTCTGATGAACGTGTTTGCAGGCACGTTATCACCCATTGCGGCAGCTCAGCAACAACAGCAAACAGGAAGCAAACCGCAGTCCTTTAGCGCGTCTGTACGAACAACCGATGGGAAGTTTACGGTCACACTGTCCGTCAATCCCAATCGCTTTGGGACCAACGTCTTTACGGTGAGTGCGATAGATACCAGCACCGGCGCACCAGCCACAAATATAGGCGTTTCGCTGTATACCACCATGCTGGATATGGATATGGGTACGGATACGGTGAATCTGCTGCCTGATGGCAAAGGGCATTTCAGCGGAACAGGTGATCTATCTATGCCCGGTGACTGGCAGATACGCATTCAGATACGCACACCTGATGCTAAGCTTCATGAGGCGAGTGTGAAATTGCTGACGCCGTTTTGATAAGCAAAGCAATAACCTTACTCCCGTGTCGTGATGGCCAGAATCTCGGGCGCCTTCTCAAGCATGTGTGGGGCAACAAGTCGCGTTGTGACCTGGTGAAAGGCTATGCCATAGATCAGGGACAGGGGTATGGTAAAACTCCACATCCATTCCACATGAAAGAATATGGGTAAGCCGAGAGCCAAAGCCACGGGGATCAACAGAATCACCGTCACCGCGAGCATCACAAGTGACATTACAGCACGCAAGCACCCCGCCTGAGAGGTTTGGCCCGTGGCGCGGAAGCCCCTTTGCATCTGGCGCACATATTGCGGAAAATAGACCGAGGTGAAGTTTCCGCAACCCAGGGTCACTCCCATACCGGCCAATCCGCCAACAAGGACAGGCAGCACAAGATTCCAGGCACGCGAAAGGAATGCTCCGATAGAGATGAGTAACACCAACTCCGCTATTCCAAGCGTAGATACAGCGAGATTCTTTCCCCAGAGAATACGTTGTGGTGCAACGGGAAAGAGGAAGAGGGTGGTGAGACCCTGCCGCTCTAAACCGAGCATATTGAGCGAAAGCGTCAGCATGAACAAGAGCACGATCAGGGGTGTGATGAGTAACACGTAGCCATTGCCGCCAAAACGTGAAGAATTGGGATTCAGTAGTGGCGCTACGAGGAAGATAGCTACATAGATTACCGATTGAAACAGCATCGCTTTGAGTTGGGGATCACGCCAGAAGTACTTCAAATCTTTTAGAGCGATAGCAGAGATCTGAGGAGATATTATCTGTCCCCAAATGCTCGTACCGACTGGCTGAGCGCCGGTGGCAACAACTGGTGTTTGTTGACGACGCCGATTGCGGGCGCGAGCAGAGCCACCAACCTCAGACGCACTAAGACTGCGTTCGAGTACGAATTGCCAGAGGTATAGCGAAAGTACGCTTGTAACCAGTAACAAACCTAAGGAAGCTATGCTCGCTCCCCAATTCCCCAGTACAGCTTGCGTAATTGAGCGCGCGGCCATGCCAGACGGCAGCCATTGCAGGTAGGGAGAAAAACTCGCGCTTTTCAGGTTGTCGTACAAGTGCAAGATCCTTGTTCCTCCCAGGACAAACTGCTGTATCAAATAACAGGACGAAGAGAAGAGAGCGATAATGATAATACTGAGATCGCGGAAACGCCGACCCTGCAAGACGCGCATGAACAGCGCCAGAAACAACTGACTGACCCCAACAACCTGTATATAGAAGACAAGCATAGTTACAAAGGCTAGAATAGCCACCGGTACGGAAACTGCCCAACCCGCGATGACAGCGGCCAACACCAGCACAAGTCCAATTGTGGGAATGTCGAGCAGCGTCGAGAATAAGAGGCTCACCATCAACTCTGCGCGGGTGAGGGGGAACAGGATTAACTTCGAAGCATCCAGCCCTTCATTGGCAGTAAATTCTAAGAGGGGCAGCATAATCCACAGGAGGAGAACGCCTGTCAGTACGAGGTATAAAACTTCTGAATTGGCCGGAGGGGCTAGTAACCGATAGGCAAAAAAGGTACCTACAGCAACCAAACCTGCAAACCCCAGGACAAACAGCAACATGAAAATGGATCCAATGATGCTGAGTGGATTGCGGGTATAACCACGCATAAGTGTCTTCCAGCGCAGCCAGAAGAGCCAACGTAACTTATCGGCATGTACAGCCATGGTCGCTTCGCTCCTCTCTACTCCAACCAGCTCAGATTGTGACTCTCTTCGTGTGCGCCAACCACGTTGAGGAAGATATCCTCGAGGGTCGCATCTTTATTTTCTCCGCTCGCCCTCTCCCGCAGCTCTTGCAGTGTGCCCTCGGCCACCAGGATACCCTGGTTGATGATGCCGACGCGCGTACAGAGGCGTTCCACTACTTCCATAATGTGTGATGAGAAGAAGATGGTAGTGCCATGATGGGTCAGGTCGCGCATAATATCACGCATGGTGCGGGAGCTAATGGGATCTATGCCCTCGAAAGGCTCGTCGAGGAAGAGTACCTGCGGACTATGGATGAGCGCTGCAGCCAGCGCAATCTTCTTTCGCATACCAACTGAGTAATCTACAATCAGCTTATCAGCATCATCAACGAGCGTCAGGATGTGCAGAAGCTCCCCTGATCTCCGCTTGATAACGTCGCCCGGCAAGCCATACATGTGTCCGGCAAACGTGAGAAATTCTTTGCCGGTTAAGCGCTCATAGAGGTTGAGATATTCGGGTAATACCCCCATCAGTGCGCGAGCTTGCAGCGGATCTTTCCATACATCGATCCCACCCACCAGTACGGTGCCGGATGTAGGGCGTAGCAGCCCGACCATCATTTTGATGGTTGTGCTTTTACCTGCGCCATTGGGGCCAAGAAACCCATAGAATTCGCCTCGTTTCACTGCCAGGTTGAGATGGTTGACGGCAGCCTTTTGTCCAAAAACACGGAGCAAGTCTCGCGTTACTATGGCCAGGTCAGGCGACATATTATGATAGGTTGATTGCAACGGCTGCTGGATAGTTTGGCCTGATAGGGTTGATGCACCAGGATCAGGAATCACTGTCGTTTTCCCCTCATACTTTGAAGGCGCAATACAATAGTTTTTGTCAATATGACTCTATCACAGAGAGCATGTCATCGAAAAACAAGGTTGTCAAGGCGATTCAACGTAATCAAAGATGAGAAATCCAACGGGGGAAGTCGACTAATTCATCCATTCACCGGGCGCGTTGCTGCGCACATGTACGCCACCATCTCGTTCTTTCAGGACTTGAGCGTCTTTTGCCATACGTTCTCGCACCTGCGATATAGAGGTGCGGTGCCAGTAGGCTGCGGGAAATAATCCAACGCCGATGGAAATAGCTGCTCCTATTTCAGCTCGATTGAAGGGCAGATGTGGGGGCAGGTGGTATGGGATGTGAGTAAGAATGCCGAGGCGAAGGAACAATGTAAACACAAATAATCCTAACTCAAGCAGACTAGTAGCGATATATGACAGAACTTCGCTGAGCTGTCTTTTGCGATATATGACAGCAAATACTATGTTCAAGATGCAGAGAAAACCAGTGGTTACAAGTGTTAGAGAAATCAAGAAATTTGTCACCGAGTGCCTCCTATGCCCTCCCAAGGCTTGTGAATTCTCCTGGCGCCCGCAAGTCGATGGAGGTTTCGCGTTGGATTGAGCGGCTATGCCCTCCCAGGGCCTGTGAATTCTCCTGGCGCTCGCAAGGGGCGCCAGGAACATTACCTCACTTTTCAGTAACATTCGCAGGTCCTACCTCACCCTCCATTTATGAGTTGATATGCCGAGACCAGCACGCCAGCGCCTAAAAACGCGTTCTAATGATACGTGAGTGT
This sequence comes from Chloroflexota bacterium, assembly GCA_046726655.1. Taxonomy (GTDB): domain Bacteria; phylum Chloroflexota; class Ktedonobacteria; order Ktedonobacterales; family Ktedonobacteraceae; genus DATMNR01. The sequence goes on along the minus strand of JBKPAZ010000080.1, from coordinate 8,231 downwards.
TAGATTTGAGAAGGCAACCTCGGTGCCTTTCAAGTTTACAAGCATTCCGACGCCACCACTGGCGAATGAACTATCTTGAAAGGTCCATACTTGCTTTCCATTTACTAACAACGTAAAGTTCTTGCCATTCACTCTGATTTTGACAGTATTAATACTTTTTGGCCCCTGGCCTTCGTGAAATTCGTTTCCAAACGGATGGCTCCCAAGTTTGTTCCAGGGATTGGCACCCGGTCCCTTCCTACTATCGAATTTCCAAAACTGATACTCTCCACCAGCTTTATTCAGCACTTCCAATGAATAGAAAGTGGTAATCGTTTTGCCGTTTTCGTTGTATATATTAGTACGAAACATCAAACCAAACTCGTTATTGACAGAAGTATTGTCTCCCTTTATCTCTTCCATAGTCAGGGTATAAACAAAAGGACTTTTCAATGTCAGGTCGGGCAGAATAGCTGGGGCAGCACGAGTATTATCGTTATCGGTGATGTGGTACGCTTGATCCTTAAAGACATAAATCATCGAGCCGCCAGAGATAATAGGCCAATTATGGATATTCTCTCTCAAAGGATCCGAAAGTATGATATTCGCATCCGCAGTTGCAGTAGCTTGTGCTGCCATAGTCGCTCTTGCATCAGGAGTTTTGACGACAGTCACAGCATTGTGGGTCTTGCTCGTCGCATGAGAGAGCAGATACGCAAACCAGAGTGTCCCTGTGCCAAGTAAGAACAAGACAAGCATAACCAACCCGATGATTTTGTGGCTCTTTTGCAGGGGACGTTTTTTACTGGTTGCAGCGAGTTGATCTTTGCCTTCATCCTGCGTTGTATGAATAGTAGGCAATAACCCTAAAAGGTAACGACCCGGTTGACCGGCAACAGGCACGTTGACGATTTTTGCCGGACTTGTCAATTTAATAATGGTACCTGTTGTACTCTGTTCAGTGTCTGATATGGCCAACATACCATCGGGATTCGTGGTTTGCCCCGGGAAAACAGGTGTGATTGGATTTGGATGAACCACTGGCATGAGATCTGTGCGCCATTTGGGGTCAAAAGAGCTATAAGGACTATAGGAATCTGAAGAGGTTATGTCACTTGACAATTGCACGCCTTTTTGCGTATGCGCTAGCTCTGTATGCCTGGCAGCTAAGGCCAGGCGGAAAGCCGTAGCAAGGTCCTGAGCATGAGCATAACGATCTGCAGGGCGCTTTGCCAAAGCTCGTAGTATAACCTGTTCAGCAGCAAGAGGCAAATCTGTTCGCTTTGAACAAGGCGAGGGTGGAGATTCCTGAAGATGTTTTTTTGCCACTTCCACCAGTGACTCTCCCTGGAAAGGTGCAGATCCCGTGACCATATGATAAAGGACAGCCCCAAGTGAGTACAGATCCGCTTTTTCTCGAGCCTCTTTTCCTATTACCTGCTCCGGCGCCATGTAATCTAACATGCCCACTTTAAATTGGCGAATCCGTGCAGCTTGCCTCTCTGTCATGGTCTTTGACAATGCAAAATCAGTGAAGAGCAGTTTATCATCAGCAGTAACCAGGATATTGGAGGGCTTGATGTCTAAGTGGAGAACACCCTGTTCATGCGCATAATCTAATGCACCAGCTAATTGATCAAGATAATCCGCAACCTTTGGCAAATGAAGAATTTTCTGGGAATTCAGCACACTCTGCAGTGTGCGTACACTTACAAATGGCATACTAAGGTATACGAAGCCATCACGCTCTTCATATTCATAAATGGAGAGAATATGAGGATGTTCGAGCGAGGCAACAGCTGCTATCTCATGTCGGAAACGTACCAGGAAATCAATATATTGGAGAGGTTCTAGCACAGATGCTTGTAAAAAGACCTTTACAACGACTTCGCGCTGAGGATCAGACTGTCGAGCCAGGTACACTGCTCCCATACTTCCCTGGCCAATAACGCGCCGGAGGGTACAGGATCCCAGTTCTTTGCCAACCAAAGCTTCAGCATTCATTTAAACCCCCTCTCATTGCTGCTTATCAGGCACAATTAAGCCCAACCCCATATTCGTATCTTAGACAATACATGGGGTTATGACAATGCATTGGCCTTGAAGGTATGACAAAAGTACCTTTAGAAATTATCAATTGTTAGTGATTTGCATATTCGAGAATGCAACCTCGGTACCTTTGAGGTTGACCAGCATACCAACGGTGCCATTGGTGAAAGAGCTGTCTTTGGCACTTCCAACGGTTTTCCCATTGATGGTAAAGGTAAATGTGTTGCCATTGGCGAAGACTCTGATGGTGTTGATACTGCCGGGGCCATGTCCCTGGTGAAATTCATGACCAAATGCTTGCGACCAGATCTGTGTCCAGGGATTGACAGACGGCCCTTTGGTATTGTCGTACTTGTAGAACCTGTACTGCCCACCGTTGTAATTGAAGACCTCAAAGCTATAAAAGGTGTTAATGGCCTGGTTCCCTTTAGTCTGCTGGCTATAGCGAAGGATCATGCCAAAAGAGTTGTCGGTGCTGGCATCATTGCCCTTAATCTCCTGCATGGTTAAGGTATAACCGATTGATTCGTGGGGAAGAGACTCTTGCAAAACAACGGCAATACCACTGTCTCCAAGGTTGGTCATATGGTAGGCCCCGTCTTTAAATACGTAGATCTTGGTGCCGCTTGTAGAAACAGGGAAATTGCGGATATTCGTGCTCAAAGGATCGAAGAGAATGATATGCGCTTCAGCGGTGGCTGTAGCTTGCGCTACCATGGTAGCCTGCCTATTGGGTGTCGAGATCATGCCAGGGGACGTTGCTTTGGGGGCAGGCGATGTTCGCCCGCTATGGGTACGCATGTACCAGATTCCGGTAGTGCCGCCAATTAGCAGTATGACCATTGCGATTACCAGAGTGATTTTCTGGAACATTTTCGAGCGAGTACCTGGCTGAGGTAGAGGTTGTACGGCTGGCGGTACGGGTAGTAATCCTGTAATATACTGGCCTGGTTGACCTGCAACGGGTACCTGTACGACCTTCACCGGGCCTGTCAGTTTGATGGTCCCCGGGCTCGTCTGCTCAAAATTCGGCACATCCAACGTACCCGTGGTAGTTTTCAAAGCGGGCGACATTTGATTCAAACCCTGTGGTTTGACAGTTGGCTGCATTCCAGTTGACGGTGCAGCTATTCCACTTCCCATCATCGTATTGAGTGAGGGTGACATTTCGTTGAATGTGTGCTGATGCACTGCTGACTGCTCACCTGTAGCTGTTGGCAATACGCTACCAGGAGTAGCTGGATTACGATCGTTTGCCGTTGCCGCCGGTAAAGCGCCTGTGCTTTTTCCTACGCTAGGAAACATACCCGTTCGCGAAAGAAGGCCAGTGGTACGGACTGGAGCGTTCGGCGAGGGGAGTGCATCTGTACCCATAGCGGTATATTGTTCGTTGGCCATAGATGGGAGGGCGTCTGTCTGCCACTTTGGGTCAAAGAGTCCTCCAGGAGCGAATAAGCCTGGAGCTGTCGTACCGCTCGCTGCAAATGCCTTACGCTGTGCGGCCTGCGGTTGCGTCTCAGGTACTTGCAAGGCCATGCGGAACGCTGTAGCAAGTTCCAGAGCATTTGTGTAGCGATCCCCAGGGCGCTTGGCCATAGACTTCAGCATGACTTGTTCGGCCGCGACAGGCAAATTGGGACGGAACAACCGAGGCGAAGAGGGCTGCATGTGCAACTGCTGCGCCGCTATTTGCATAGGCGTCTCCCCTTGAAATGGCGTCGTTGCCGTCACCATCTGGTAGAGAATAATGCCCAATGAATATTGGTCTGCACGGCCATCTACCTCAGATCCCATGACCTGTTCAGGGGACATGTAGTCAGGGGTTCCCACCGGCGCGCCGGCACCAGTCAGACGTACATGTGCTCCTTGTCCTTCTGAGAGAATTTTGACCAGTCCGAAATCAGTTAGTAGTAAGCGCCCCTCGGTGGTAAGTAAAATATTGGCCGGCTTGATATCGCGATGAATGACTCCCCGCGCATGCGCAAAATCGAGCGCGGCAGCCAGTTGCTCGAGGTAGTTCACTATTTTGGATAGCGCCAGCGTTCCCTCGCGTTCCATTACATCGCGCAGCGTGCCACCACTGACATAGGGCATGACAAGGTAGGCTAGTCCGTCGCGCTCGCCATACTCGTAGACCGGCATGATATTTGGGTGTTCTAATGAGGCGGCGGCATCGGTCTCACGCCGGAAGCGTTCTAGAAAAGCGGCAAGGTGTTGCGGTTTGAGGGTGGTTGATGGTAGCAATACTTTGACAGCTACCTGACGACGAGGTCGAGATTGTTGGGCCAGGTATACTGCTCCCATGCCTCCTTGTCCAATGAGTTGTTGAAGTGTACAGGTTCCCAGTACTGTTCCTACCAATGCTTCAGCCTTCATCAATATCTCTACCTCTTCTTTTGTGATGTTTTGATCCAGTTCCCACCCCTCCACGTGCGCTTGTGTTTTGTCTTCTGGTATAACTCTTCGTTTGTACATGTTAGTCAATTTCCTTGCTTCTAGCAATATGCGAGCCTTGTGAGCATGACCAAAGTAATGGTGGCCGGTTGGTATTTTCTTAAGATCAATCGCAATAAACGAGGTGGGTAGGGCGTTTTGATGTTTTTTAGGAAATGTGGCTAGATGCCTTCGATTACGTCGTGGGGATCGGTGTCTTCTTCGGCGTCGAGGGGGAGTTCTTCGCCAGCTACGTAGGTGACCATTGAGGGGACGGTGCGGCTTTGAATGATGATGCCCCGCATCAACGACGCGGAGGCTTGCGCAAGTAGGGGGCGCAGGTGTTCAAGGCGTTCTCGATAGGATTGTAGTTGGATGGCGCGCCTTCTGGTTTGTTTTTTGGGAGCTACGGAATGAGATTCGGCTTTGTCCGATGCCTGGTTCCAAATGTCCGTGGCATCGAGGGCCTGGCCTACTGCCGATTGCACTTGCTGTAGCAGGTCGATTGTCTGGTTAAGCAACATTAAGAGATCGCCTTCGGCGAGGTCGATACGTCGTAACAGGCCGCTAAGTGACATGCCACGCGACCATGCCAGCGCGACGCCATGAAATTCAGGGATAATGGACGGAGAAAAACCGATATTGGCCTGTTGTTCAATGTTATGGACGTGCTGCGCAATCTGCCAGAGTTCGCGACGTACCTGCAACAGGTGAGTGTTCAGCACGCTGCGATTATTTAGCCGTCGATCGTTGTCGTATGTGAACCAGCTACAGACCTCGGTCAATTCCGCGGCAGATAGTTCGTCGAGTGCTCCGAGCAGTAATTCGACAATCATGATCCCTGCAGGGTGAAAGATGCTCCGCAGTAAGCGCCCTCGAAGTGTCAGTTCATCATATTCATCGATGTATCCAAGCGCATGGAGCGCAAAAATTGTCCCATCGAGTTCGGCTGCCCCAGCGCGGCTGAGTGGGTACGCACCAATTTTCTTGCGCCGTTTCTCGATAGCCTGGATTGCTCCGTCGGAGGCCATGCCTTTCTTCTTGCCTGCCTTCTTACCCTTCTGGGCGCGCTGTTCGAGTTTCTCCAGGCGCATTAACTCGCGTTCTTCCCACAGGACATAACGCTGGTATTCTCGCAGGCTGGAGGCACAGATACGCCGCAGGTGTTTGACATCGCCAGGACGCCAGAGATTCAGCACCGAGTTATAGCGAATGACAAAGGAGCTGGTGACGGGTAACAATTCGCCCGTGATACGCTGGAATGACTCTTCAAACGGCTCCCAGGGTGAATAAGGGATGACTGCTGCTCCTCGTATATCCATACCGCGCCTACCAGCTCTTCCTGTAAGCTGGCGATACTCGTTGGGAGTAAGCAGGCGCATCTCTTGCCCATCAAATTTGCTCAGGCTGCCCACAACGACGGCACGCGCCGGCATGTTGATACCCAGAGCCAGTGTATCAGTGGCAAAAACAGCACGCAGATGGCCTCGCGCAAAGAGCGTCTCTACCAATACTTTCAATCCTGGCAATAAGCCAGCATGATGGAAAGCCAGTCCGCGAGGGAGGATTTCTGCAAGCACATGCACCTGCTGCAAATTGCGGTCCTCTTTTGGCAGGTGCTCAAGCCATACACCGACTTCTTCCTTGATGAGCGCTTCCTCTTCAGGAGTTGTAAAGAGATGCAGGGAAGCGCTGGCAGCTGCTTCTTCAACCACTTTACGACCCGGCAGAAAGAAGAGGCAGGGCAATAAATCAGCATCACGCAGGACGGTGAGCACTTCTCCCGGCTCAGGCGCTCTACGCTCTACAGGACGCCTGGAATCAGGGCCTTGAGCTTGATCTGCTTTTTTTGAAGTCGAGGACGAAACAGGAACTTGACCGACTGCTGTCTCTTTTGCGGCCGCTTTACGTTTATTGCTTCTCGTTTCCCACTCATCCTCCTCCCACTCATCGTCTTCCATTTCATCGCCAAAGGTGTAGGTGCGGTTGCGCTTCACCAGTGAAGCCATACGAGCCTCACCGCCGACATTGGGAAAGCGTTCGACACGCTTGCCATCGGCATCCTGTACGAGGTGCAGCGTATTATCGAGAAAGTAGTAGTGTTCGAGGGGTACGGCACGTTCTTCATGAACCACCAGGGAGATAGGACGATGTACGCGGCTGATCCAATCGGCTAGATCCCCGGCATTGCTCACAGTAGCTGAGAGACCAACCAACCGGACATTGGGTGGTGAGCAAATGATGGCCTCTTCCCATACAGGGCCACGGCTAATATCACTCAAGTAGTGTAGTTCGTCAAAGATGATGTAGCCAACGTCGGCCAGCGATGAGGGGATGATGTTTTCGCCTCGTGCAAAGCGGTCTCCGCCCTCTTCCAGCAGCATATTGCGGTAGACTTCGGTGGTCATGATGACGATCGAGGCGGCGCTATGTTCTACAATGTCGCCGGTGACCAGCCCAACGGCATCGAAGCCATAGATGGAGCGCAGGTCGCGATATTTCTGGTTAGAGAGGGCTTTGAGGGGGGTAGTGTAGATGACGCGCTGCCCGCGTTGCTGCGCACGCCAGATGGCGTATTCAGCGACCAGCGTTTTGCCTGTTCCGGTGGGCGCCGCTACCATGACCGAGCGGTCGGCTGCAAGATGGGCTATAGCTTCTAATTGAAAGTCGTCGAGGGTAAATGGGTAACGTGCTACAAATGCGGCGATATCCGCCTGGGTGTCTGGCCCAGCCACCACCTGCTCGTCCATGTGTTTTTTCTCTTTTTGTATTTATTGATTACTATGTTCACTTGTCTCATTGTAGCATGTAGTGATGGTATGGACAAGCAGGGCAAAATGATGCTGTTTAACTATTTCATCTGGATAGTGGGAAATCCACCGAGGGCCGATCAATCGGCGGTTGGGCGCGGTCAATCGGCCCCTACTGTATGCAATTAAAGAGCTAGAGCAAGCCTGAGGTGATCCAACGAGGTATTGCCTCCTGAGCAAATTAAGCCGACCTTTTTACCTTTTAACTCGTCGCGCATGCGATAGGCGGCAGCCAGGGGTGCCGCTCCGGCACCTTCGGCGAGGGTATGTGTGCGCTCGATCATCCAGACCATGGCGCGCATAATCTCTTCCTCGCTGAGCAGCATGAAGTCATGCAACAATTCGCGCAGTATCTTTTGCGGTAACTCAAAAGCTACGCCGGTTGCCAGGCCTTCGGCAAAGGTACGATTGGGAGCATCGACCAGGCGTCTCTGTCGCCAGGTTTCGTAGGCCGCAGGTGAGGCTTCAGATTGCACTCCGATAACTTGAATATGGGGATTGACGGCATGGGCCACGATACAAACTCCAGCAGCGCCACTACCTCCGCCGATAGGGACGATGATGACTTCAAGGCCTGGTTCATCCTCTAACATTTCCAGGGCTTCGGTAGCTACACCAGCGATGAGGAGGGGTTCGTTACCAGAATGAATATAGCGATAGCCGTGTGCATGAGCCAGAGTTTCACAATGGAGCTTGGATTCGTCATAGGTCGCGCCATGAAAGATCACTTCTGCTCCCATGCCCTGCATTGCGGCAACCTTGCCAGGATTGGCGTTTTCGGGGACGACGATGATAGCTTTGATGCCAAAGAGCCGCGCAGCGTATGCGACGGATTGCCCATGATTGCCAGTAGAGGCGGCGATCACGCCTTTTTGGCGTTCTTGCGGGCCAAGCTGTGAAACCAGGTTGATGCCGCCGCGCACTTTGAAGGCTCCGACCGGCTGGTAGTTTTCATGTTTG
>JBKPAZ010000079.1:0-16077 GCA_046726655.1 Chloroflexota bacterium | reverse complement strand
TGCAGATACATACACGCATTGCTGTTTAACGTGTGAGATCGAAACAGAAATAGCCAAAGGCCCATTAGGAAACTACCTGCATGACCTGGGCAAAATCCTCTATTTTCGCGACGATTATGTGCTGAGCAACCTGATTGTCCTGAAACCCAATTGGGTCACCAAGGCCATCAGCCGTGTTCTAGATGACGAAGCAACCAGTAGAAAGCAAGGTATCCTACTCCACTCGGACCTGCCTCGAATTTGGGCCGTCGATGAGGAGGGCCAGCCATACGAATCACACCTTTATCCCGTCTTTTTGCGTCTGATGGAACGCTTTTATTTGAGTTATCAGATCGAAGCAGATACGCCGGGTGATCACTCCACCAGCAGTTTGATCCCCCAGTTGCTTCCGTATCAACCTCCAATCAGCCTCCCTACCTGGCCCAAAAGCCCGCCAGCGGGTCAAACGCAGGTAGAAATGGTGTACCGCTTTGACTTCTTGCCGCCTGGAATTATGAGCTGGTTTATTGTACGCACGCATCGTTTCAGCCAGGACTTGCACTGGCGAGAGGGCGTCCTCCTGGCTTACGAAGGTCACCAAGCCAGAGCTGAACTCAATCCCATGCAGCGGGAACTACGACTGCTCGTACAGGGGCCATTGCCGCAGAACTTCTTTACCATTCTTATGAATACAATGGATGTCATCTTATCTCGCTTTGAGGGCTTAAAAGTTCGACGCGAAATACCCTGCAACTGTCACTGGCAGCGTGAAGAAATCGAACCCTGTCCACATTTTTATCGCTACGAAGAACTTGTACGCCGCATGGAAGCCAAACACTACAAAGTTGAATGTCCAGAGTCCTTCAGCGATGTATCGGTACCGACGCTACTATACGGCATCCATATGAGTACAGATAAACAGGTTATGTCTGATATTCTGCATGGCCAGGAGACATTACAAACAACACTCAATGAAATGTGGAAAGACGAAAAACAAGGTCTAGCTAGCCTTCATGAAGAGCTGAAATATCAGTCGGAGCTTTTAAAACAGCAATCAGAATTAATCGGAAGGAATTTCACTCGCCTGTGGAATCTAGAGATGAAAAAGATGGAGGCTGAATGCCCAAATACTTTTTACCTGATATTGGGTGAAAACAAACCATTCGACCCCAAAAATTGGGTGAGCCGGGATTACCGCTTATGCCTCGTCTGCCAACATCCTCCTGGCCCACATAGAGTAGGAGATGCTTATCACTTACGGAAGTCGAAGGAATGGTGGACTACGGTTGGACCCTGGCTCAACCATCTGATCAATTTCCTTAAATTTGCTGTACCGATGGGAAAAGCCGTTGGTGTTGTCGTGGAAGCAGTAGACATACTGCCAGATATAAAGCAGATCCAGGCTCATATTGATTTGTTAGAGGTGATTGCACAGGACCTGCCAGAGTTCGCCTCTTACGATTCCATGAAAGATGTGGATGAGAAAATGCAAACAGACCAATACCAGCAGACAGTTGGCCCTGCTCTGCGCGCCCTACATAGCTTTCTCAACGAAGCTGATCCCAGTCGGCTATGGGGAGGATTAGATAAGACGCTAACTCCCGATGGCAACATTCTGTGGCTATGCGACAAACATCGCCAGCAGTATGTCGCCAGGCCACTCAAGCTACAGGGATAACCAAGACTCTTTTAGAAAGAGGAGCAGCACATGGGATTGCTCGGAAAAGGAAACTCTGATTCAAAAAGGAAAGGGCATATCAGTGAGTCGGCAATCATCACAAGGTTCCTGCAATGTGGGTATGTAGTGTTGTTACCTTATGGGGGAAGCGAGCGATACGATCTTGTCATAGAGGATGTCGATGGGCAGTTCTGGCGTATCCAATGTAAAACAGGGTGGATTGAGCATGGCGCGGTATATTTTGATACGGCTAACCATAACGTTACAGGAAAGAAAAGAGATTGGCGACACTACAGAGGACAATGTGAATATTTTGCCGTATATTGCGGCGATCTGGGTCAGGTCTATCTTGTTCCGGTAGACCAGTTGGGGAGAACTCGCGCACACCTGAGAATAGAGCCGACGAAGAATAATCAAGAAAAGAACGTGCGCTGGGCAAAGGACTACGAGCTTTAAATGGGCCCAGCTGGGATCGAACCAGCGACCTACCAGGTAGAGTAGATAACCGGCGCGTCACTTGACACGCTTCCAATTACTTCTCTCCGAACCGTGCATGCACCTTTCAGCGCACACGGCTCTCCAGGGACGCGGTTTTGGTACTGACCATCCGCCTTCCCCTGTGTCCCTTCCCCGTGTACCAGGCATTACCCCGATCATTTGAGTACTATGGACACTCCGTCGCCATGCGTCTCCCAACGTTTAGGCGATCCCCAAGTTCCCTTACACACCACGTCTGTACGTAGGTTCCCCGTTCGTCCTCTCTGCTGTGGAGGAGGTCCTTAGCAAGCCTCATAACCACACTTGCTAACTCCACACTGCATAGACTAGGATTCAAGCAATTCAGCCTTAACCATATACAGCGTAGCTGCCTGGCCTCTTATCTTGACCAGACTTTTGCAGGTCATGCTATTGTCCCTTTAAGGTTTCCCATCCAGGTAAGACCCTGCTTTAGACACGTTAACCTCAGTGCCGCCTACCTCTGTAGGCTTGGTGTGTAAAGGCGCATGGGCGCTCTTATGAGCCGGCAGCTCTAACCACTGAGCTATGGGCCCTCGCGGAACGTATTGTACCATAGCTGCTCTCTCTTGGGAAGAGGGGAAATTTTCTTAGTGCTCTTTGCTACGTGCTCCCGACCTTGATTGACCGCTAGCAGTTAATTCCTACTAATGTACCAGGAATTTACAAAAATTCATACAAATTAATGTACTGTAACTTAGGGAGGTATGATATAATAGCGGGTAGTAAATGTAGGATTCTGTTTCCCCCATTGCATGCGGAGACAGACTGTGTTGTGAGATCGAGGAAGCTCAGGAGCAGAACCGAAACAATTGATCAAAAACTATTCCATGGGGGCCATATCTTGCAGCCCTTGCAAGTTTCACTGCTATCTGGCAATGTAGAAGAGCGACGACTCCCAACATATCTAACCCGGGTCTACCGGAATGATATACAGGTGCTTCATAGAACAGAAACATCTGCAACTGCAAGGGCCGCGCCATGGACAGAGAAGTGGCGCGGTCGAAAATTTTCTAGGGGAGCATTCGATGCTGAATGAAATAACGATTCGTATTGGCGGCGAATCGGGAGAGGGAACCATTTCTGGTGGTGATATTCTCGCCCTTGCCGCCGCTCGCTGGGGGTATCATGTCTATACCTTCCGCACCTTCCCCGCCGAAATTCTCGGCGGCCCTTGTCTTTTTCAAGTACGTATAAGTGACCAGCCCGTCAAATCGATGGGCGACTATGCCGATGTCCTCGTTTGCTTAAATCAAGAGGCGTATGACCGTAACATAAGTGACTTACGTCATGGCGGCGTTCTGATCTATGATCCCTCCGATTTTACACCAGAGGCCGGCGATTTTATCACCTATGCCATCCCGTTTAATGAATTAGCTCGTAAAGAGGTTCAGCTTTACCAGACAAAGAATATGGTGATGCTGGGCGCGATTTCGGGCTTGTTTGGTCCACCACTGGAGGCTATCGTCCAGGTGGTTGAGTCCAAGCTCTCCAGATCACGTAAAGCTAATCCTATTCTGATGGAAAAGAATATGCTGGCGTTAGAGATTGCAAAGAAGTATGTTACAGAGCAATTTTCTAAACGTGATTCTTACCAATTGGGGACAGTAGAGAAGGCTGATCGCGTCGTGCTCAATGGCAACCAGGCGGTCGTCGCAGGCGCGCTGACTGCCCACTGTGGCTTCTTTGCAGGGTACCCAATTACACCTGCGAGCGACATCATGGAGGGATTAGCAAAAGAACTGCCCCAGGTTGGTGGAACCTTCCTGCAAGCAGAGGACGAGATAGCCGCGCTGGCCGCAGTAGTGGGAGCTTCCTTTAGTGGCGTGCGCGCGATGACAGCTACCTCTGGCCCCGGCTTCTCGCTGATGACTGAACTGATCGGCTACGCCTCAATGGCGGAGATACCTGTTGTGATCGTAGATGCCCAGCGCGCTGGCCCCAGCACAGGTATGCCAACCAAGATGGAACAATCCGACCTGAGTTTTGCCCTCAATTCCAGCCACGGTGATACCCCGCGCATGATTGTAGCTCCCGCTGATGTTGCCGACTGCTACACCCTCATAATCCAGGCTTTCGATATGGCAGAACGCTACCAGATGCCTGTCATCTTCCTCAGCGACCAGTCCTTAACGGCCCGTGTGGAGAGTGTCGATCGCAGCGTCTTCAAACCGATGGAAATCCACGGACGCCTGCAATTCAATGGACAGGGCGCCAATGGACATAGCGAAGCTGTCACCGTTGGCGCGGGGGCAGCAGAGCATAGCTACGCGCGCTACACCTACACTGCCAGCGGCATCTCTCCCATTACAGCTCCTGGACCAGGCGCATACACCTATGTCGCAACTGGCCTGGAACATGACGACCGGGGACATCCAAATTACGAACCAGAAAACCATATAGCCATGATGGAGAAAAGGTATCGCAAGCTCGCAACTGCGGCTGAAGAACTTCCCAAGCCCCAACGATACGGCGACGAGGACGCTACCGTGGGTATCATCGGCTGGGGATCGACGGAGGGCACGATTCAGGAGGCCGTCGATCGCGCACGAGCGAAAGGATACAAAGTTGCGGCGCTCCATCCAAAGATACTCTCGCCGCTGCCTGACCGGGCCATTCGAGATTTCATTCGCTCAGTCGAGACGGTAATCGTACCTGAGTGTAACTACTCCGGCCAACTCGCTAATTTGTTGGGCGCTAAATATGGTTTACAGGCGATTCGTGTGAACAAATTTGGGGGTATGCCATTTACCGCTGGCGAAATTTTGCGAGCAATTGAGGAGGTTAGCTAATCGTGACGCAAACAACTGTAACTCTCACGCCAAAAGACTATAAAAGCGAGGTAAAGCCGACCTGGTGTCCAGGATGCGGTGACTTCGGCGTACTGAACGCCATCTATAACAGCATGGCCAGCCTCAAATTATCGCCAGAACAAACGGTAGTGGTGTCCGGCATTGGCTGCTCGAGTCGCCTTCCACACTTTGTGGAAACATTTGGCTTTCATAGCCTGCATGGACGCGCTTTACCTGTGGCCCAGGGCATGAAGATGGCTCGTCCCGATCTGACCGTGATAGCGGTCGGCGGTGATGGCGACCTTTTCAGTATTGGAGCAGGGCATCTCGTCCATGCAGCTTTACGCAACATTGATATCACGGTAGTCGTTATGGATAACGAGACCTATGGTTTGACGAAAGGCCAGACTTCACCGACCTCCCCAGCCGGTCATACGACGAAGTCAACTCCCTATGGTCTACTGGCTTCACAATTCAATCCCATCGCGACGGCGCTGTCCCTAAACGTCAGTTTCGTGGCGCGGGGTTTTTCCTCTAAACCAAAGGATCTCGCTGCCCTGATCGAGCAGGGCATTAAGCATCACGGCTTTTCGTTTATCCATGTACTTAGTCCATGTCCAACGTTCTACAATACGATGGACGTGTGGAAAGCCAATGTTACACCGATTCCGGCCGATCATGAAACACAGAATCGCTCAAAGGCAATGGAGTTAGCGATGGAAACGGAGAAGCCGTACGTTGGTCTCTTCTACCAGGAAGAGCGACAAACGATGGATCAAGCAGCGCACAATTTGGTACAGCAGGCGAAAGAGTTCGATATCAACCGGTATATGGCACGGTATGCCTGATTCATAATCAAGCTTGAAATGGGGTAAGCAAAACCTCAAGCAGCATCACAGGGGCAAGGTTAGGGAAACCTTGCCCCTGTCAGTTTCTGATGGCTGGCTTCTACTTAAAGCGATTGCAATGTTGTATCGATCGACGGTGTTATACTTGCTGAGTTGATAACGGCGCGAGTAAAATCCTCGCCACATGAACGGCAGAAAAGTCCACTTTCATTGTGAGAAAGGCCGCCGATAGCTGTTAATTGTACCTCTGCGGGCTTCCCACACCACTCACAGCGACTTCCGCGAGGAACGCCATCGACAGAGATAGGTCGTCTAAATTCATTTTCCGACATAAGGTATCCTCCAAGTTAATGCCGATCAGTTAATAACTGAACTGCATTTCAACAAACGTAAGGGGGAACCCGTATCTAGTGGCCAGCAGTAGTGGATAATCCACGGCGATACGGCATATACCAAACGCGCATCATCGCCTAGGAGCAGCATCGCTCATTTGATCGACAATACAGAGAAGCGATGTATATCATCGATGCACCTCAAATATAGCATATTTTTATGGAAAGTGCTAGTCCGAGATACGTTCCGTAGTAGGCTCGTTTAAGGAGGTCTGATCATCTAATGCAGGAAAGCGCGAGGAGAGACGGTCACCAATAATCCATCCAATAGCGCCAAGGCCAAGGGTGAGACCAAGCCAGACTAATAAATCCGTATTCAGGGCAACATTCAAGGTGGCTAAAATGGCAGCAAGCACAATGCCCAGGGTCAAGCCGATCGTTACGCCTATAAGACAACCCGGATGAGCCAGGTTACGTCCACGCAACTTCTTCATCATAACGTGAGTTCTTCCTTCATCTACTGCGTACTCTGGTATATAGGATGATAGCTCGACAAGAGCAAGGCGTCAAGTAAGCAAGTTTGGACCTGAACAGTTACTTATGGACAATGAACTAAAAAATGGTTATACTGAATGGGCATTAGACGTAGAAGAGAGACTGCACCTGTGTATACTGGGAGTACGTTCATTGTAATGCGTGGATTTCCGGGGACCGGGAAAAGTACAATCGCAAGACTGCTTGCCGCAGCATTACATGCACCACTTATCGATAGAGACATCATTCGCCAGACGGCTGTTGATGTATTTGGAGAATTGCCTCAAGTTGGGCAGTTTTCGTATGAGCTCATGTTTGCTCTGGCACGAGAACAACTAGGCTTTGGACTCAGTGTGGTGGTTGATACCCCACTTACCTATCATACCACGTATGAACAGTGCAAAGAACTGGCGCAATCGTTCCATACGCCGATGCTTGTTGTTCATTGCCAATGCCCACCTGAGGTACAGAAACGCCGTCTCGAGGGTCGCAAAGGGAAAGTCTCCGAGTTCCAAATTACTTCATGGGAGCAATGGGAGCAATGGAGACCTCGCTTCGAAGAATTTGAGGATGACGGATGTATCATTGATACATCGAATCCAATGGATGATTCACTGGCAAAAGTAATGCGCCGCATCCATGAATTACATCACCAGCATACAAGCTACACCGAGCAAGGTATTTCGGACCAACCCCGCATATGAAGCATCATTATCCTCCTCTTTGCCATTCAGTTTAGATTCAGGTCTATGCACTATAACATATCCAACATATCGGAATATGCTATGATGAACCTATGCATACCTGGGGCATAGAATGAATTACCAATTGATAGCCGATGAACGCACACATTTTGATAGTCGATGACGACAGCCGCGTGACGAGCGCCCTGCGCCGAACTCTTGCTTACGAGGGCTATCAGGTCTCTGTAGCAGCAAACGGCGAGGGAGCCTTGTCCATTGCTCGTACCAGGCCACCTGACCTGGTGATACTGGACCTTATGCTCCCCGGTATTGATGGGCTTGAGGTCTGCCGTCGTTTACGCAGCGCGGGAGATAGCTTAGCAGTGTTGATGCTGACAGCCCGCGATGCAGTGCCAGATCGCGTGGCTGGATTGGAAACCGGAGCCGATGATTACCTGGTAAAGCCGTTCGCTCTCGAGGAACTACTGGCGCGAGTCAAGGCACTCCTGAGAAGACGCAACCCGCCTGATATCACCCGCGAAGTGCTGGTTTTCGAAGACCTGGAATTAGATACCGCAACGCGCCAGGCTAAACGAGGCAGCCGTTTGATCGGTCTGAGTACGACAGAATACGAACTATTGGCGATGTTCTTACGCAATCCACGTATCGTCTTGACCCGTTCATTGTTGATGGATCGCATCTGGGGAAGCGATTTTGAGGGCGGTCCCAATGTATTAGAAGTCTATATCGGCCACCTGCGCAACAAGTTGGAACAGCAAGGCGAAAAACGGCTCATCCAGACAGTGCGCGGAGCAGGTTACGTCCTCCGTACTTCGGAATAGGAGGAGATGAAGGCTATGTACTTTCCGCTACAACTTCGCCTGACACTATTCTATGCCCTGCTGCTTGGAATAGCCCTGTGGATATTTGGAAGTATCGTCTATACTCAGGCTCAGCAACGAGCCTACAGCGATCTTGATAGCGCCTTAAGCAGTCGAGCGGCAAGTGTGAGACTTGGCAAAGACCTTTTTATTAACCAAAACTCCGGTAATCCTCCTTCTACTTTGCCCAGTGTTGATGGGCTTGGCTCAGGCGGGGTCGCTATTGAGGTGCTGGATAATCAACTGCACTTACTTGCAACTACAACAAACAACTCGATTGAAGGTATTCAAACAGGTGTAACAGGGCTTGGTGATAGCCCTGTGCCCTGGGATGCGCATGCCGCTCAATGGGCAGTGCAGCATCCTTTCACCAATGGTGGGGAAGCAAGCAGTATATACAGCACGATTACATACCAGGGTCAACACGTACGCGTATACACACTGGCGAATAATGATTTTGGCCCCGCACATATCATCCAGACAGCACGTTCAGAGCAAGCTATCGAGCAATCTCTAAGCGAATTGCGCCTTCTACTCTGGCGCGGTGGCGCTCTCGTCATGGTATTCGCCCTACTCGGTGGCTGGTTCATTACGTGGAGCGTATTAGCCGGAGTAAAGCGCATAACCAGGACCGCGCATAGTATTAGCGCCTCTCGCGATTTCAGCCGACGCGTACCCGACAAATCATTCCTTGGACGGGATGAACTCACTTCACTTGCATCTACCTTCAATGAAATGCTGGCAAGCCTGGAACAAGCATATCAACGCCAGCAGCGATTTGTCGCAGATGCCTCTCATGAACTGCGAGCCCCAATCACCTCTATTCGCTGCAATCTCGACCTGCTTGCAAAAGCTCCCGATCTCCCACCCGAAGAAGCGCAAGCAGCATTGGCCGATGCGCGAGCAGAAGCAGATCGCATGGGCCGCCTGGTAAATGACCTCCTGACCCTTGCCCATTCAGATGATGCAGCACAACAGGCAAGAGTCAATGGCTATAAGAACGAGGATCGACAGGCACCAAAAGCAGACCTGGATAGCCTGTTACTTGAAGTATTCAGGCAATACAGGCCGGCAGGCGAGGGTGAGGATGGCAATAGAAGGCAGCAAGGGCCGCGGTTGATGCTGCAAGACATTACTCCTGCAAAGGTGTATGGTGATGCTGACCAGCTTAAACAGGTATTGGTGGCTGTAGTGGATAACGCTCTTAAGTATACACCTTACGAAGGGTCTGTTACGCTTTCACTCACCACTGATGAGCACAATGCAGTCGTACAAGTGAGCGATACAGGCATTGGCATTCTTCCCGCAGACTTGCCTCACATTTTCGAGCGCTTTTACCGTGCAGATCGCGCTCGCTCCCGTGATCGCGGCGGCAGCGGCTTAGGTTTGACGATTGTAAAGAGTATAGTGCAAGAGCACCAGGGCAGCATCGAGGTGGAGAGTACTCCTGGGAAAGGTAGTACATTTACCTTGAGACTACCCATTGCAAGTGAGGTGGACTGAGATCAATATTCATCCCGTTTACGGATTTTTGATGAGATGACCGCAAGTCCAACCGCCCACCACGTGTATTGTGTTTCCACGGCTCGCTGATTCCAGAATCACATCCATAGTTCCGGATTGCTCGTCACTATTGATCGTGACTTTGCCGGAATGATACAACCATGAGAAGTTCTGGCCTGTTGAGCCTTCACTTATACCAACGGTTATATGCATGGCATCGTTATAGGTGGCGGGACCTGTGAATTCTGCGATACCAAGAACCAGGTGGTATGCCTTGCTATCAATTGTTGCGTTGGAAACGTCGAAAATATATGTATGAGAAGCGCCAGAATCGTATGGGAAAGTGACGCACAAAGAGGAGGCTGTGGCAGCAATGATGGATGAGCATCCTGATGCCGCAAAGAGTGTGAGACCTATGCCACCGCTTGTTCCAGAGGTGGAGGGTGTCGAGGATTTTACACATATGGAAGCAGTTAGCGCCGGTCCAGAAGTTCTTACTGTTTCACTCGCGGATGAGATCGATAGAGTGTTAGAATCACTCCCTGTCCCCGGAAGATGCCACTGGAACAATCCGATCAGAGCGGCCACAACTCCAGCAGCAACGATGATGCCAGCGAGAAGGATGAGGAGCAACTTTGGAATAGATCTAGATGTAGGCCCCCGCCTATGAGTATCATCACCTGGACTGAGCGCTTCTAATTTTCCCGATGGCGTCTGGGCATGCCGGGAGTGTTCGCCAATGGGCTGATCCACATACTTTTCTGGTTCCGGTTCCAGTTCCAGATCATCTGCCAGAGAGCCTGTCGATCCGAGATTGTCATGCGGCGTCCGCTCTTCTTCTACATTATTTTCTGAAGCAAAATGCGGCCCTTGCTCTTCTTCTACAACATCATTTGCTGAAGCTGGGTTTTGCAATTCACTAAGACTTGTAGAAGTAGCAGGGGAAGATATAGTTCTATCTTCTATTGGAGCATCGCTTGAGTTTGTTTTCACCTCGGTTTCGCTACTTATCTTTTGTCCACAGTGTCCACAAAAACGAGCATTGGCGCGTAGCTCTGAGCCACAATATTCGCAATGTTGCATCGCGGTACCTGCTACCTTTCTTGTACGCGGAAATACATCTTTGTACGCGATTAGTTGTTCCTGGCTCATCCCCAGTCCCCAGGCGATTTGGGTCCCGTCATAGCCACTACCAGGACCACCCTGTCAGTTCTGGCCCTATAAGATACAATTAAGGACGATGGCAGGAATGTAAGGTAACGGAATTTCATCGTGATAGCCCATTCGTGACAGGAGAACTGAAAGAGGAAACAACATGTCATACTTATGACGTGATGCAGAGCAAGATGCGAAAAACTTTCATGGCACAACCACAAACCATTTCGTCCGTATAGTTTATAGCATGTATGTTTTGAGTACATCTTTAGCTAATACAAATGAAATGAGTGAGAGCGAGCAAAGCATCGCCTCACCTTTACAAAGGAGCTATCAAGAATGTCGAATAGATATCAACCATACCGGAGGGGAATACGATTTTTCCCTCATATTATCCCAATAGCATTTCCGCTGATCTTCCCATTGGGCATCGGCCTGATCTTCGGGCTGTTCCATGTACTGTCCAACGTACTCGGAATCCTGCTCCTTGTCGCCCTGGTCGTTTTTATCATCCGGGCAATTACGCTAGGAGGCCCCGGGGCAGCCTGGAATTCGATGTGGAAAACAGGCAATCAGTGGCAGCAGAAGTTTACCTCACAGAGCCAGCAGCCACCTTACTACCAGCCATCGTCTCCAGCAGGGCAAGAGCAGCCACCTCAGCAGTATGGACAGGGCTACCAGCCAGAGCAGCCTTCATACTCGTACCCTCCAGAAGGACAGTATAATGAGTACGGTCAGCCGAGGACACAAAATCCAGAGCAAATGCCTCCGATGCAGCAGTAAGAGACCCATTTTCGCCGGGTAACCGCAGGGTTACCCGGTTACTACTGTGCCCAACATGCAACCCGCCAATTTTTGGACCAACCAGTGGGTATTCTATGAGCGGGTGGACCCTTAAACGGGTAGCAATTGACACTAAAGGCGACACTGTCCTATGATAGTTCCTCGTTCATGAAAGCCCGAACTACGCGCGTTAGTTCCACTGGTGAATCGTAGTTGACATCGTGAGCTGCCCGTGGAATCACGACAAGTTGACCTTGCGGCAACAGTCGTGCCGCCTCCTCTGCCAGCGTTGTGGCACAATTGTATCATACGACCCGCGCACAACGAGCGCTGGGCCCTGTACATGAGGAAGATGCTCTTCAATACGGTCTTGTAGCGCATACTGAAACGTGCACACAAATCGACGAAAACCTGCATCCAGGTAATCACGTACCACGATGGGAAACGAAGAAAGTGGCTCACCGGTAGCATTAAGCAGCCATCGAGCAATCTCCTGGTAAGCCGTTCTTGCCCGCGGATCCATTGTAGGTCCTATCAGTATCGCCCGCGAGATGCGCTCAGGATGACGCAACGCCAGGTTCGCTATCACCTGGCTTCCCATAGAGTTGCCCAGGAGCGTTGCCTGCTTCAACCCAATTGCCTGCATCCAGTCTGCCAGGACATCATACAACTCGGTAATGTTGAGCACATGTGGTGGTTTATCGCTTTTGCCAAATCCAGGCAGGTCCAGGGCATAGACGTGATAATAGGGAGCCAGCCGTATAGCAGTCGGAACCATGTAACGGCTCGAAACGACCAGGCCGTGAACCATTACGATCGCCGAGTCCTCAACAGGTACCGGAGCTATTGATACACGTGCATATATTGACAGACCATTTACAATAGTCCACTTGCTCTCTAGTTTTCCGATTCGCTCACTCATACACGTCCTTCTTCGAGGGAAACTCAGGCATATTCTTCAGTCCTTATATGAAATTAACAGAAAATCGCCCGGCTTATTGCGCACTCCCGCCACCCATAGTTTTCTTGCTTCCTTCTTGAGACGAACTATGCTATAATTCGGCCAAGGAGGAAAGGATGATGTCACAACAGCTAGAGCCTGTTGCATTTGATGAGTTTCTCTCGAATGCCGCTTCGATCTTTGAACAGATTGAACGAGATGGGAAAGATGTGCTTGTGGAACATGATGGAGCTCTTTTTTCTGTGAAGATGAAGCAACCAAAAACAAAAAAGAGAAGCCGAGCTATCACTTCTCAGGACAGCATCCTTCACATCATCGGCATTGGAGCTTCTCAGGGATCAGCAGATACATCCACGAACAAACATCGCTATCTTGCTGATGCATCCGGTGATCTTCATAGTGACACAGGCATTTGCTTTTGATCACCATTTTGCTCAGTATGGATTTTCGCTCTTGCCTGCAACGAAGGGCTAAGACAAGAGGTATATGTTTCACTGTGCCGTCCTCCCCCCATCAATCGCCACCACCTGCCCCGTAATATAACTCGCCCCCTCCGAAGCCAGAAACAGAACCATAGGAGCCAGTTCTCCCGGTTGCCCAATGCGTCCCATCGGCGCAACTGGAATGTTAGCCGCTTCAGCACGCTGGACAAGAACCTCAGACATGCGCGTGCGAAATAGCCCCGGCGCGATGGCATTGACGCGGATTCCACGGGCGGCCCACTCTATTGCCAATGCTCGTGTCAGGTTGATCACTGCTGCTTTACTGGCATTATAGCCAACAGTGTTCAACTGCCCGCCACCGAAGCCAGCAATGGAGGCAACATTCACAATGGCACCCTTCTTTCGCTCTAACATGTGCCGCCCGACAGCCTGGGACATCAGGAATGTCCCGGTGATGTTTGCATCGATGACCTGCCGCCAGCGCTCTAAGGGCATCGTTTCGGCGGGAGAGCCCCACGTTAAACCGGCATTATTAACCAGCACATCGATCTTGCCATTGTTTTGCAGTGTCTGCTGCACCAACTGCTCTACAGAGGTGGCGTCAGCAACATCACAGATCAAAGCATCAACAGCTATGCCCTGGTCTTTGAGAAATTTTTCAGCCTCGTTGAGCCACTGTTCCCGGCGAGCGGTAATAACCACCTTCGCGCCAGCTTGCCCAAAAGCATGTGCGATTTCCAGACCCAGGCCACGTGAACTACCTGTGATAACAACAACCTCGTCTTTGAAATCAAAGCTGACAGTACCCATAGATGCCTCCTTTTTTACCGTCCAGCTTGTCGCTCGCCAGGCGCAATGTTATGATGATATCATAAGTAGTTCTCTTTTTATCACAACGAGAGGCGTTATACAACAGGAGTTTGATATAGTCACTACCCAGGCTACACCCAGATTTCTTATGGGCGCAGATGACCAACACCGGCTGAAGAACCTTCCCTGGCATATCCCCTTGGAAGAATGGCCAGCACACGGCGTTATCCCGCTTACGATCCGCCGAGGTGAGTCACGCCATCCAGTGATTTTTGTAGAGAGTGAAGGCGCGCGTTACGCTATCAAAGAGACGACTCCCCACATGGCGGAGCGTGAAATAAAAAACCTGCGCGAGATTGAGAACCGTGGCATTCCCGTACTCAGCGCTGTTGGAAGTGTCACCGTAGCGGCGCTACCTTTATTGCTAGATACACACGGTCCTGGTGGACTCCCTCAATATATGAGTGGAGATCGAGGATACACAGTGACGAAGCTAACCCCGCGCGTTATACCACATTCATTGCTCTTTCGACTGCCATTTGCAAAGCGAACGAAACGGCGGCTCCTGGGAGCAGTGGCCGTGCTGCTGATCGAGTTACACGAACATGGCGTGTACTGGGGTGATCCCTCCCTGGCAAATGTACTGATTCGTATTGATGGGCGACGCATCCTGGCAATTATGGCTGATGCAGAGACGGCAGAACTCTTTTCTGAACCCGCAAGTGAAGGACTACGCGAACAGGACGTAGCTTCATTTGGTGAATCACTGATCTGGCAAGCCGAAGACCTGCGCCGGGAACGCGGTTTACCCGAAGAAGAGATATTGGTGGATGAGCAAGATTTTCGATATTTTGTACGGCGCTATCGCTGGCTGCGTCGAGAACATGCGCAATTAATGACCTCCCCATCCTTTAGCACCCTCTACCAGGTAAACCGCCTCATGGAAGGTCTGAATCAATGGGGCTACTCGCTCCTCAGCACAACCGGACATGTCCTGCAAGAGGTCGTTACTGTTTTGCCCGGCTGGTATTCCCGCCGCATTCACGAACTGCTAGGTATCAGAGTACCACGCGTCTATGCCCGCCGCTTCTATAATATGATACTTGGTCATCAAGCAATTATGAGCCAGAATGAGGGCCGCGATGTTGGTATTGAGGAGGCTGCACAACACTGGTATAGCAGTTACCACCTGCCCACTATTCTCTTACTGCGCAAGCATCTCACAAGCGAGCAAGATCCTATGCGAGCCTACTTCTCCATTATGCAGCATAAATGGAAGCTCAGCCGCAAAGCAGGATACGAGATACCCCTGGATGAGGCAGCAGTAGATTGGGCTATGCAGGAGGCAGAGAGGGAAAAGCTTGGCGCGGTTGACCCCGCAAGTCTAGCAACCTGGTGGAGAGAGCGCAAACCTGTCACAGAAGTACTGGAACCACCGCGCATAGAAAGCGGGAAATTGGAACCACTGCTCTCGAAGGCAGAGCAACCACTTGTACATCTTCCTGCATCTGAGTTAGAAGAGGAGTTAACCGGACTTCTGGAACAACAGATGACTAATAATGAGCATGAATCAGGATAGGGCTTGCCCCTACCCAATAAGCGTTGAGTTAAGAGTGACCATGGCGCCAGCGAGGGCGGGGGCAAGCCCCATAGGCGCTAACTTAAGCCAAGAGTACCTGAAACAGAGAACAGGAGAGAGCAGGCAGACCCTCTGGTGGTAGACTAAGAGCAAATCACCATCTTAGCGACCAGGAGGATCTCATATGCCCCAACACCAGCATCATACCTTACCAGCCCTCGATGAGCAACTGCAAGCAGTCATCAACCAGGGATGGGAGCAAGAGGTGCTCCCGCAGTTGCCTGCGGACTATGAAGCCCAGGCGCATCGCCTGGGAGCTTTTGTGCGTCAGGGTCAGCTCAAGCGAGTCAGCGACCTGTTACGGGCGGTGCTGGCCTATGTGGGATAGGACACCGATGTGTGTAGTTTGTCAAGAGGGCAAAAACCCGCCCATTTTTGACCATCAATCAGGCTTGAAGTCCAAAAAACTGCGCAAGCTCACCCGGGTCAAAGCTGCGGAGCGAAGCGGGCCCCCGCCAAGCTTGACCTTGCGAGCCGGAGGCTCATCAAGCATCCCTGGGAGCTTGAGGCACGGTCGGGGTACTCAAATGCCCGCTCATG
>JBKPAZ010000078.1:0-8913 GCA_046726655.1 Chloroflexota bacterium | reverse complement strand
ATACACTCTCTGCGCCACGTGACTCACCGGCATGCGCTGTGTACGGAATTCCGTTTTGAGCGGCAAACTGGAAAGCTGGAATATGGGCATCGAGGGGAAAACCCGCTTCGTCTCCGGCTATGTCGAGTGCTGTAACGAGTGTTCCTTTGAATCGTTCTACTAGCTTTACCGTCTGCAGGCTTTGCTCCGCAGAGAAATGCCGCAGTGTGCAGAGAATCAGTCGAGTTTCCACCCCAGTAGTCTGACTTGCGCTCGAAGCTGCTGCTTCAACGATCTCTATAACGTCTTCTACTGAAAGTCCCTTCTCAGTATGCAGCAGTGGAGCAAAACGTAATTCCGCATAGAACACGTTCTCTTGCTGCAATTGTTCAAACACGTCGAAGATCACCAATCGCAGTTGCTCTTCTGTCTGCATCAAAGCAACACTATTGGTAGCTCTTGTAAGAACCTCTACCAGATTCGCGCATTTGGTAGGAGGAATAAAATCTTTACGATACTCATCCTGAGTGATTGAGGGATTTAAGCGAGAAACTACTGCATAGCTCAAAGAGCAGTCAGCATGCAAGTGAAGCTCTACCTTTGGCAATGCTTTAAAGTCCATACAGTTTTTTCCTTCAACAAACACAATTCAGCCCTGTGAAATATCCAGATGACCACAAGAGGCACCTCCACCGTACGATGCATCGGCTTACCCCCACCCTGTACAATACACAATTTTTTCGCCAGGATCAGATTACGATAATAAATTCGCGATCGTCACCAGTTCATCCTTGCTTACATTACCAGCTATTTGAACGCCAATGCCTTTCTCCGTCCAGGTTAGCGTCATTGTACTACCTGTCGATGAGAGAGTCGCTGTCGTACCGCGCAGGCTGATTTGTTGACCAGAGACGGGGAGATTTGCCAGGGATTTGCCCTCGGAAATCGCGAATGTGGTATTACCATTGACGTAATTGAGCGTAAAAATCTGGTTACCCGGAGCGCCGAGTGCATCCACGCCTTGCAACTGGTATGCAGTCTGAGAGGAGGGAATGCTCAACAGGTGATATCCGGCTTGTTGTTGCGCCTGTTCCAGGGTAATGGCACCAGTGTCAGACGTATTCGTCTTTGGGAAAGGCAGGACCTGGACGCCAGGAGGCGGCACGAAGGTGAAGAGGTTATCCTCTACTGGCTGATTCAGTACAAGTGTTGGCAGATCAAGCGTTACCTGGCCAAGACCTTGAATCGTCAGTTTCACCTGCAAAGGCAGTATGCTTGTCTTATCGATATAGACATCTCCATAATAATTGAAGTCACCCGAACTTGAACCCCCACTGCCCGTTTGTCCTGACGCCGGTGACGTGACATGTATAGCGTAGGCATCATGTCCATTGATACTGGCAGAGGAAGAAACTAATGTTGCATTGCTGTGTGTGAAGACGGATTGCACAATGTTCATAATAAACTGGCTCTGATCTCGGCCTGCACCAGCGGTGGGCGTACCCGTACTGGAGCTAACCTGGCCGGTATAGACAACTTTTTTCGCCGGGTCATATTGCCAGATTTGTTTTCCATTGCTAATGGTCACCGATCCGGTAGGGACCTGTCTGAGCGTAGATTGAAGCACGAGCGTGCGGCTTTTGTCCGGGGATGCATGCCAAACTTCGGTACTAACAGTTCCATTCACCGCCGGGCCAACAGTTGTTATATCAAAGATAGCATGCAGTGTTTTTGCCGCTTTAAGATTTTGCGCTACCCTGGTCAGTAGCTCTTGTCCTTGCACAGCCGTTGGTGTCGGCGTAGATTGTACTCGAGTCTGTGTTGCGCTGGAACCTCCACATGCAGTCAGCAGCATGAACAGGAGGGTAATGGGTAACATAGCCAGCCAGCTATAGCGAGACATGAGAAAGACTCCTTTGTAGGCATCGATAGGTGTCACATTCTGTCGCTCTGCTACGTAGTATAGCACGAACTACGCACTGCCCTTTCCAAGCTCTTCAACTAAGGCCTGGATGACCATTTTATCTTGCTCTTCCAGGACAGTCCGAGGATCAAGCAGCAGTGTATCGCGCAAGATGCGCACAATGATAGGTGAACTGTGCAGGCGTAAACGTTTTCCCAGTTCATCAAGGGGGATTGACACGTGCCCGGCATCGAGGGCCAATAAGGTGGTAGGAAGCGTTTCCCCAGGGAGCGAGCCGCCGCCGATAGTTGATTCACCGTGCTGTGTACGCGCTGCAATGCCAAATTTCTGAAGCTTAGAGGCCCAGCTAGTAGCCCTTCCAGTGATTTTCTCCAGGGGCGCTGAAATCATGCGCCAGATAGGGATATGGGTTTCGGCCTCTTCACGCTGGTAGTGTCGCAGGGTCGCTTCGAGAGCGGCTAAGGTCATTTTGTCGATGCGCACAGCTCGCAGTAGCGGGTGCCTACCAATGCGTTCAAGCACCTCTGCCTTGCCCACAAGAATACCTGCTTGTGGACCCCCCAGCAACTTGTCGCCTGAGAAACACACCACATCCGCGCCAGCCGCGATACTCTCCTGCGGCATCGGCTCGTGCCCCAAATCATAACGTTCGCTGGCAAGCAAACAGCCGCTTCCTAAGTCGTCCATTAAGAGCAATCCGTGCTGACGCGCCAACTCTGCCAGAGACCCAACTGGGGTCGATTCTGTAAAGCCTGTAATCTGAAAGTTGCTCGGGTGTACTGCCAGCAGTAGAGCAGTGCGCTCAGTGATAGCCGCTGCATAATCGCTCAGGCGAGTGCGATTCGTTGTGCCAACCTCAACCAGTTGACAGCCGCTCTGGCGCATCACATCGGGCACCCTGAATCCTCCACCAATCTCAACCAGTTGGCCGCGTGAGATGACGACCTCGCGTCCCGCCGCTAACGTAGTGAGCGCCAGCAGTACTGCCGCCGCGTTATTGTTTGTAACCAGGGCAGCCTCAGCGCCCGTCAATTCACTGAGCAATGCGGAGACATGTGAATGGCGAGAGCCGCGATGTCCCGCTTCCAACTCGTATTCTAAATTAGAGTAGCCACCAGCCACCCGCTGTACCGCTTGAAGAGCCTCCTGGCTCAGCGGCGAGCGTCCCAGATTTGTATTGATAATGACACCCGTAGCATTGACGACGGGTCGTAAATTCGGAGCCTGATCCTCATACAGGATGTGCTCGGCTACTGAGAGCAGTTCACCAGCAGAGGGACACAGAGCGCCTTGCCGGATTTGTGTGCGTGCCTGCACAATACTGGCGCGTACTGCTCGCAGGGTCACCGAACGGGAATACTGCTGAACGAGTTGTTGCCCGGTAGAAGAGTGTAGCAGCTCATCGACGGAGGGTAGGAGTCGAAGTTGTTCCTGGTCAACGTTCATAAGCCACCCAATCAGTCAAATAATCAACAAAGTTAATGCAGCGCATAGAACATGGTAATCGCCAGGCTGTTCGCTATCTTCCCCATAATTGCCCGCAGATCGCTTTCATTGAGCATACAGATAGCATACTGATCGGCCAGCAGGCTACGCAGCACAGCATACAATAATTCTGTCTTTACCAGGCTATCCGTGTCAAGTAGAGGATAATCCCGTTTTAAGAGGAGATGGTGATAGGGACGCAGTTTCCCGCGATACGAGGTCAAGGCCACGACATTTACAGCGCCCGCGTGACGGCAGAATGGATCACCAGAGACCACCAGGGCAGGATGCCAATCGAGAATACGTTTCTCCTCGATGCCTGGGGGAAGTGAGGGATAGCCAAAATTTACCCAATACACCATGCCGAATTGCACGGGTACCTGATAAGTAAGTGCATCCGGCGTAAGATCTGGTGGGTGAGGCATTGTGACTAATATCTTTTACAACTACAGATTACGGACGTGCATAAACCACTGAGGTGTAAACCGGTAGGTCGCTCGACTCAAGCTGCACATGGAAACAGGTACAGGTTAGTGACCACGAGCGCTCTACCAGACTCAAACGGTCCTCACGTTCATCCTGACTTTCTTCCTGAAGGGCAACAGCAATGGGTTCCATTTCACGCTGATACTGTTCTGCAAGCAAGGATGAACGGCCGAAGTCACAATTCGTTGCCATAACGAAACCTCTTTGTTCCAATTTAAGTCCAAAAATTGAACTTTACAACACAACGTCAGTAGCGAAGCCAGGGGGCACGCGGGATATTTGTATTTCTCTAACTTTGGAGATTATACCAGCAAATTGGACAGGAAGCAAGAGATTTTGCCATGATTTTGCTATCGTTGCACAGTTGTGCTTGAGCTGTGATGTTTCTCAGAGACAAACCATGCGCTAGTAAATTGCTACTAATCTTTTCACCCTACATATATGAAATTATTTTTTAGTAAAACAAAATAATCACGTCTATACAGAATAGGGAAGGACGATTCGCAAATCGTTGTGCCATAGTCAAAAACATCAACATTATGTTCGTTGTAGGGCCGCTATCACTATTCTCGATATCTCAAAGGATGTCAGGAGAAGGACACTCTCCTTACATTCAACACATGATTGTACTGTCAATGAAGCCAGCAACAACCAGGGGAGTGTACAACGAATGACAGAGGACAAACCATACCTTCCAGGACAAGGAACGGACGATAGAATAGTAGTCGAAGAGATGTTAAGAGACTCCAAATCGGGACAATGGTACGAATGCTATTTGTCCGTCAAGAGACTTGTCCAGGTACAGGCAAAAAACATTCCCGAGGACCATTGGGATGATATTGCTCAGGAAGCAATGATCCGGGTACATAAATACCTGCCTACCTTCCAGTATCAATGCGCGTTCAGAACCTGGCTTTTTGGCATCGTGCGTAGCTGTATTATTGATAACTACCGGAAATCCACACGCGCAGGACAGCATACGGCACCTCTTAGTGATCCGAACGACGATGTCAAGCGAGAAGATAGTGTATTCACTGCACAGGTGACAGGAACAGTAGAAGATATGTGTATCATACATGAAGAGTTAAACTTAGCATTAACAGCACTCCAGGAATATGTGTCTATGCATGCTAATCCAATTCGTAACAGCCGAATATTGTATATGGTTTTATTTGAAAGCCGTTCACTTGAGGAAGTGGCACAGGCAGTTGGATGTTCTGCCCCAGTAGTCGGCTATGTTGTACGCTCTGCTCAGCGTTATGTACGTGAAAAGGTGAGAGATCAGTGGTAAATTTCCCTATCTACATTGTGGACTAGAGTGGTAGAGGCGCTATACACAAACTGGCACCTTGCTTACAGGTGCCAGTAAAAAACCTTTGACGCGCCTTCATAGACGAGATCAATCGGTCTCTTCAGACTCATTGAGGAATGCCAGTGTTTCCTCCAACGTGGATTTGCAGCTCGGACATCTTCTGATATGTTTCGCTAGTATGGGAAAGTTCTTATTGGCCTCCTTTCTCCCTTTAGCTATAATTGCCTCAGCATATGACCCTATAAGCTCGTACTCCTGGGCCTCTATTTCGTGATGTAATGTTACAAATCTCGTGAGTAAGGCGCGTGCAGGTGTTTCAGGGTAGCTGTTTAATCTCTCATACTCCTGCTCTGCGGCAAGCAATACGATGAGAGCTGTTCTGCAATAAAGGCATTCTGTAAGATGTATAACCATTTGTTCCTGTTGTGAAGGATCAGGTTGCCATTCACCTACTACTAAATGAGTCAACTTACTCACAATATGTGGTGGTACAAGAAGGTCAGGACGGACTTTGTCCATGACGGTAGCCTTTTTTTCTTTCATTTCAGGTATTTCCCTCTCGTCTTAGTTACGGATGTGCTAGCTTGTCACGAGAATACTCACTTTTCCTAACAAACCATTCCAACAAATACCTCGAAGCTGTTTATATTTCAACGGCTACAACGTCGAAATACCTGTATGTATAATATACGCCCAAAAAATACACAATGTTTCTGACGTTTCTCAGAGAATTCCATAAGAAATTTGTCCCCGCCTTTCTTATCTAGCTTGACGACAGAGTACTTGTGCAGGTAATATCATGTCGATATCATACGTATATCAGTTTTATTCAAACGCAATTGATACTTGATTGATTGCCTGAATGCGTTTCTGTTTCACAGAGCGTATCGTTTGAAGAAAAATTAAGCTATGCCAGGGATTATGAGATGGGCGCTGAAGACGCATCTGAAGCCACAAAGTTTTCTAGACGGGTTGTTTCTCGTTTGAGGCAAGAACGAGAGCGGCGAGCCTGGACGCAAAGCGAAGTTGCCGAGCGTATCGGCACGACTCAGATCAATGTCAGTCGCTGGGAAAATGGCATTACTGTTCCCAGTCCATACTATCGTCAAAGGCTCGGAGAACTCTTTGGAAAAAGCATTCAGGAACTTGGCTTAATCCCTGAAAGCAGTGAGGAAGTATCAACCTCTTTGGGTACTCCTGACTCTCACACCTCTACTCCTCTGCTGCCTATCTGGAATGTGCCATACCGCCGTAATCCGTTTTTTACAGGCCGTGAAGAAATTCTAGCTCATTTGTACAACGTACTTAGAAGCAGTAAGGCGGCAGCCTTGACCCAGGCGCAGGCAATCAGCGGTCTGGGAGGTATTGGTAAAACGCAGATTGCGGTTGAATACGCCTATCGCTATCGCGACCATTACCAGGCTATTTTATGGATAACTGCTTCTTCTCGTGAAACATTTACTGCTGACTTCGTGATGTTAGCGGCTTTGCTAGATTTACCTGAACAGCATGAGCAGGATCAAGACATCGTAGTACGAGCAATAAAACGCTGGCTGACGACCCATACTCACTGGCTGCTCATTCTGGATAACGTTGATAACCTGGAGATGATCGTTGGCTTTTTACCGGTGCATAGTACAGGAGATGTGCTGTTTACCACGCGGCTTCAGGCATTGGGAAGAGTAGCTCAAAGTATTGAAGTTGAGAAGATGGGGCTGGATGAAGGTGTCATGTTTCTCTTGCGTCGTACTAAATTACTTCCACCAGAGGCATCTCTTGACCAATCGATGAAAGAGAGCCAGGCACAGGGGGCTGAGATCGTTGCTGCGCTGGATGGATTGCCGCTTGCGCTTGACCAGGCTGGTGCATATATGGAAGAGACGCGCTGTGGACTATCTCAATATCTCAATCTATATGGTACGCGCCATAAGGAACTACTCTTGCGACGAGGAAGGTTTCCGGTTGACCATCCCGATTCCGTTGCTGCTACCTGGTCGCTCTCTTTTCAGCAAGTGGAACGAGAGAGTCTAGCTGCTGCTGATCTATTGCGCCTGCTTGCTTTTCTCAATCCGGAAGCTATTCCTGAAGAAATCATCATCCTCGGTGCCGCAGAGCTTGGTCAGACGCTCAGAGAGGTAGCGAGTGATCCTTATAAGCTTGATAACACCGTTGAATTATTGCTACGCTTCTCGCTCATTCGACGCACTTCTGAAGCGGAGTCTTTGAGCATTCATCGCCTGGTGCAAGCGGTCCTCAAGGATGGTATGGATAAAGACATGCAGCGTTTATGGGCAGAACGGGCCATACGAGCTGTGAATCGTGCTTTTCCTGTCGTTGAACTGCAAACCTGGGAGAGATGCCAGCGCTGCCTTCCTCATGTGCTGATCTGCGCCAGGTACATTGAAGAATATGCTCTTGCCTTTCCAGAAGTGGCTCGACTGTTTAACGAAGCGGCAGCCTACCTGGTAATCCATGCTCAATATGAACAGGCGGAATTACTCTTGCAGCAGGCGCTGGCCATTCGTCAGCAGGTATTGGATGCCAATCATCCTGATACCGCCCGCACCCTGAACGACCTGGGCGTACTCTTACTCACCCAAAGTAAGTTTAAACAGGCAGAACCACTTTTACAGACGGCACTGGACATTCGTCAAAAGAAGTTGGGAGGAGAGCATCCGGATACTGCTACCAGCCTCAACAACCTGGCGCGGCTTTACTATGAACAGGGGCATTACCCATCGGCAGAGAGTATGTATCGAGATGCTTTAGAGATTCGGCTGAGAGGGCTGAATCCTGGTCACCCTGATATTGCGCAGAGCCTGAACAATCTTGCTGAACTCTATACCGTCCTGGGAAAATTTTCGCAAGCCGAGTCACTTTATGAAGAGGCACTCAGCAGTCAGGAGAAAACGCTGGGTTCAGAACACCCTCTTGTAGCTCAAACGCTCAATAAGCTGGCATTATTGTATCGCTCTAAAGGGGAATATGCCCAGGCTGAGCAATACTACCTACAAGCTTTGCGCATTCAAGAACAGGTATTGGGGTCAGATCACCCCGACGGCGCTGAAACGCTCAATAACCTGGCTCGCTTGTATCGTGCGATGGGAGTATATGAGAAGGCTGAGCCGCTCTACCAGCGCGCTTTGCATATTCGAGAGACGACGTTTGGGCCCGATCACCATCTTGTCGCACATAGCTATTACAGCTTGGCAAAACTCTATCATTCACAGGGCAAATATCCCGAGGCCGAAAAGCTCTTTGAACAAGCTTTGCGCATTCAGAAACAGCAACTGGGAACCAGTCATCCCACTATCGCATCCACACTGGGCATGCTGGCGAAGATCTACCTGGTGCAAAATCAACTTGCACAAGCTGAAGAACTGAATATGCGTGCGTTACGGATTCGAGAAAGTACATCGGGCGCTGATCATCCGCATATGGCAATCATTATCAGTAGTCTGATCGCGATTTATCATGCCCAGGGGAGATATCGCGAAGCCGAGGCACTGATTGCCAGGTCGTTCACAATTCATGAACAGTCACTGGGCCCGGAACATCCCTATATAGCGTACTACCTGAGTCATTTGGCCGACAATTTCTTCTTACAAGGAGATTACGCACAAGCAGAGTCTTACTATGAAAAAGCGCGGGCTATTCGCGAACGGCACCTGGGTGTTGAACATCCACGTACGGCCTCTACCTACTATCATCTTGCACGGCTTTATTC
>JBKPAZ010000077.1:0-15838 GCA_046726655.1 Chloroflexota bacterium | reverse complement strand
GTGAGATAGCGCGACCAACAAGGCGCAAGAGGACAAAAAAATGCAACGCACGTTTGAAAATTTTGCTGAGTGGGCAATTGCAGAGAATGGAACAGCCGAAGAAACTGCGGCCCGTCAGCTCGAAATGTTCGTCGATATGTTACAACAGCAAGCCGGTGGCCCGCTGGGCTATCGCCTGCGCCGCATCCTCCTGACAAATTTCTGGCTCTACGGCCAGCAGGAATTTGAGATACCACACGGACGACTCTTCCTGGCCGGGGAGAATGCAAGCGGCAAATCAACTATCCTGTCTGCTGCGCTGCCCTTGGCCCTCGATGGTGATCTTCGCCCCAATCGTCTCGACACGTTTGGTGGACGCGAGCGACACATACAGTATTATGTACTTGGAGGCGCAGATTCGGCGACCCCTTTCAGCCATGAGCGGCGTACATCCTACATTGCCCTGGAATTTGAGTGGTGCAATCCCGATGCCCCACCTATTGCGCCGGAGTTACGCCAGCGGTGGGAGAATGGGGACCGCGAGAAGACACGCTTCCTCACGATTGGCATAAGCCTGGCCGGAAATGCGAACGCCAGCGACCGCATACGCCCACTGCGCTTCTTGATTACAGACGGTTCTCGCCTGGGCTACCAACTCGATACAGTCTATGAGACGGGCAACAAGCACGACAAACGGGCTTACGATCATCCACGGTTTAAGCAAGTGCTCGAAGGGCATGGTATCATCTGTGACTCCCAGGCCGAATATGAGCGGCAGGT
Organism: Chloroflexota bacterium; assembly: GCA_046726655.1. Taxonomy (GTDB): domain Bacteria; phylum Chloroflexota; class Ktedonobacteria; order Ktedonobacterales; family Ktedonobacteraceae; genus DATMNR01. Next base: position 15,079 of record JBKPAZ010000077.1, on the reverse strand, counting down.
AGCCCGCTACCTTTTTGGGTTTACCGACGAAAAGGATTTCCAAAAACTGATCGACCTGCTACTGACCTTGCGCCGCCCCAACTTGAGCAGTGAGTTGAGTTTTTCACGAGTACATGACTACCTCAAGCAGTCGCTGCGCAAAATTTCAGGTGAGACAACTTCTCGTGTGATTGGAACCATCGACCGCATCGACGCGATTAATAGCGAAATCGAACGCATTCAAGAAGCCTACGAGGCGGCTGATCGCTTACATCGCGCTCGCCAGCAGGTGGCCTTGATAAAGGCGCAACTGGCGGCCTGTGAATATATGGGAGCGCATCTTGTTGAAAGCAGCGCACAAAGCAAGGTGACAAAGCTGCGCAAAGACCTGCTCGCGGCAGAAAATGAACGCAAGAGGGCAGAGGCGCGCACCCAGGCATTACGGGTAGAACAGTACGAGGTCAACGGCCAGATCAAAGCGTTAGAAGCCAGTGAGGGACTGGAGGTAGCAAAACGGCTTGCTTCTGCGCGTGAACGCCTGCACGAGACCGAAGCGCACATGCAACTCCAGCAGGGCAGCCGGGAGTCCGCTCGTCAATCACTACAAGAACATACCGAAAGCCTGGAACGTCAACGCATGCGCTTCGAAACACTGAAGGCGGAGTGTGTCTCACACTTGCATGCCTTATCTTCTATAGCATCTGAGGAAGCGCTCTGGGAGACTGTCGCTTTGCAGTTGCAAGAGGCTGCCCACCAGCTTAGCAACATCTCAACGGGAATCACCACCAGGCCGGAAGCGCTTCCTGGTGTCACCGCACTGGTTGAAGCAGAATCAGAAGAGCGCATTGTCTGGTTGCGTCACCTCGAAGCGTTGCACCAGGAGCGAGATAAGTTAGATAGCAAGGTCCAGTACGCCCGCACACTCGAGACGACTCGTTTTCAAGAGTTGGACGAGGCGCGCCGCCATTTCGAGTCGGCGCAAGACCGCGCATACGAGTTGCAAAAAAACCTGAATACTACGTTTGAGCAGTTCTTCATAGATGGTATCTTCACCAATCCTATTGATATCATAGAGGCTGCAACCCAGACTCAAGAAGTTACAACCGATGAAGAGTCCCTGGCAGGTAGAGCAGTAGAACAATTTGCCGCAGCCATCAAACGATATCAGCAGATAATAGATGAGCTTGAGCGCGAGTTGGCTGAGACGGCGAACCTGGCACAGGGTGAACTGAATGAGTTGCAATTGCTTGCAGGTAGCAAGCAACACGAGTTATCCGAAATGCAGGCGCTTTATGAGCAGAAACTGTCTGAGCCGGAGTTCACCCCTCTGCATCCAGATCGTCGCACGCTTGCCCGCGCCAGGCTAGCCGAGCAAGGCATACGAGCTCTACCGCTCTACGCGCTCCTCGATTTTGCCTCCGGCATTGATAACGAGAGCGATGAAGCGGGACGTATCGAATATATGCTGGAAGATGCCGGGCTGCTCGATGCTCTTGTCGTAGCGCCTCAACAGGTAGCCTCCGCTGAGGCGCTGCTTGCAGCGGAGGGACTGAGCGATTGCCGCCTTGACATAGATACTCTTCTCGCGCTGCAAAACGACCACTTACACAATTTCGGGCACGATCAAACTGGGTTCAGCAGACTGTGCTTCGATACGGCCATCCGTGAATCCCTGGTTGGAGATGACACTGATTGGGAAGCAACGGTAACGACTATCCTGGAAGCCTTAAGTCAGACTGTGAATACACATGATGCCAGTTCCGCAAGAGCAAAGTACGTGGCCAATCAGGATGGCTCATGGACACATGGCTTGCTTACAGGGCGTGCAGGCGGAGGCGAAGCAAGATACATCGGAAGGACTACTCGCCTGCGCGTAAGGCAGTGCGAACTGGACGAACTGAATCAGAAACGGGCGAATCTCGAAGAAGAGTTGCAAGCATTATATAGTCAACTTGCTTACTACGAACAACAGTTGACGCAGATCCAGGAGAAGCAAACTAGAATACGAAAGATTTTGCCAGAGAGTGGTATCGATGAGACGTACGCAGAACTTTCACAGGCCAGGTTAACCCTGGATGATCTCAGAAGTAAGTATCAGAAAGCGCGTCTACAGACACAGGAGGCAAGGCAGGCGTACAATACGCTTCTCGCTCAATTAGAGCGCGAGAGTAAAGGGATTGCGCCTTTAGCAAGCGACGCAAAGCGTGTACAGAGCACGCTGATGGGAGTAGTCAAGTTAAAAAACCAGGCCAAATCGCTGCAGATGCAACTGGGGAATATCATCAATACCTGGGAGGAGCACCACAGAGCGCGAGAAGCACAAGAAAGAGCAAAGATCAACGCAGCCAACGTTACTGCTCTCTACGAGCGTATACACCAGCAATTTCTGGAGGCACAGGCGGAGGCGAACGAACTTCTGCGAGTAGCTGAATTGTCGAACGCTGAGGAATTGAGCGATCGTTTGCGTATATTGCATGTGCAAAACGAGACATTATCCACGCAGCTTGACGAGGCCAAAACCAGCTCCATCAGTGCTGATGTGCGTGCCAGCGCCACACAGGAGAATCTAGCGGAAGCAGAGGAACATTTACAGCAAGCACAGTATGATCGCACAGAAAAACAGGCACACTTTGTCACACTCCTGGCAGCATATCCTACGACGGAACTACTTGAGATGCTTCAATTGTCCACTGATAGCCAGTACTTGAAAGCAGCTCAGGGTTTATTAGGCGAAGCAGCGCGTGAAAGCGATAGTGCAGCCCGCAAACAACAACTGGAAGAACAGTATCGCGAGACCTATAACGCGCTGTCTCGTACCTTCAATCGGGAACAGTCGCTCCTGCTCGAATACGGGCCAGACCTGGACGATCAAGGTCACGTTGTTTTCCTCAATGAAAATAAAAGCAGACCCGTTGAACTGCTTGAACTACTGAGTGACCACATCGAGATGCAGAAAATGCTGCTCAGGCAAGAAGAGCGGCAGTTGTTCGAGGATTTTCTACTGCAAGAGATCGCAGAGGCGATTCGCACACACATTCTCGAAGCAGAGGAATGGGTACAGCAGGTCAACGGGGTACTCAAAGGTCTGCCTATGATCGGTGAGCATTACGCCTTACAGTGGAAGCCACCCGCAGAATATGACCTGACAAAATTAGGCAGTCACCTCGCTCAACACTACAAACTCTTACGTAAGCCAGCGCAAACCTTGACTACTGAAGAGACAGAGGCACTCATGAATGCGTTCCGCAGGGAGATCGAAGCTGTACGTATTCGCCAGCAAGAGAACCCCGAAACAAATTTCATGGAAACATTGGAACAGGTCTTTGACTACCGTGAATGGTTCCACTTCGATGTACTGGTTGCGCCTATCGGAGGTCAATGGCAGCGTCTGACCGATCGTATGGCTGGTACGCGTAGTGGAGCCGAGCAATTGTTTGCGCTGTATGTACCACTCTTTGCTGCCCTGGCTGCTCTTTATCGAAACGCCGCGCCAGGCGCTCCCCGCTTACTGGCGTTAGATGAAGCATTTGACAAGGTCAGTGTCGCCAATACCCAGCGCATCATGGAGTTTCTTGTCTCGCAAGATTTCCAGTGGATCATGACCGGGCCACAAATCAGCGGCACAGGAGCGAGGATACCGGCCTGCGCAAGATACCTGATGATCCATGAAAAGGGGTCACCGGTAGCAACGGCTTCGGCCTCTTTTTGGAGCGATAGTCAAAGTCTGCAGGGGACAATAAGGGAGACCTGGTGAAAGTGAAGGACACTCTCCCATACACCCCTCAAAACGTGCAAAAAGCCGTCGCATTCTTCGCACAGGCCAACTTATCCCGTCTGCTGGCAAAACTACGTGAGAAGTACATCGAGGTAGGACGGGTAGGTGGCCAGGTACTTTTAGAGGATACTTCACCAGCTGAGCGGCGTGAGCTTGCCAGTTTCCTCTCCAGGCCACCTTACGCAGATACCAACCTGAAGGTCAAACTGGCTGATGTTGAAAAGGCTCTCCAGCATAGTTTTAACTGCACGCTGCCTGCATTGCTAACTGCTTTCTTTCCTGACCAGCCCCTTGTTACCCGCCAGTCAAAGAGAGAAGCGCGCGTGATTCACCAGGCTGATTTTCGCACAACCTTGCTCTCTATTGCTACATCATTGCCTGAGGGATCGCAAGGCAAACATTGGTTACAGCACGGATCACACGGGCAGGAGTGGATCTTTTCTCGCTTTAAAAACTCTCCAGCGGAAGAGCAGGAACGACAACTGAACCAGGTGCGTTATATAGCCAGTGTGCTCGACCAGTTGCCAGAACCAGGCGCACCGGAACGTTTGGCCCTCTTCGCCCAGCGTACCAGCGGAGATCCGCACGCACTCGACCCTGATAGGGCCGCTGGCCGTCTTCTATTGCTCGCCCTCAGCGATCTTGCAAACGGCCGGGAAGGGGATAGCTCTCCACTTACGAAACCGCCCCAGGACCGGGCGCAAGAGCTACGTCTGTACAGCCGTAGCGGCCTGCTTGTGGATATGATCTCATCGAACGTGGCAGTCTTTAACCTTGCAAGCGCTCTGTATTACGATGGTACACCTGATCCACTCGTGCAGGCAGCGGGCAAACGCGTACTGCTCCTCCCAATGCGCCAGTTGCTTGAGTGGAAGCGTCTTGTACCAGCGAGTGCAACGATCTGTGTGTTCGAGAATCCGCAGGTTTTCGAGGAGGTCGTTGCGGCACTGGGATCAGTTGCAGCATTGCCCACACTGGTCTGCACCTCGGGGTGGCCCAGCGCAGCCGCACTAACCCTGCTCAACCAACTTCTAGAAGAATCTTCTGACAACCGCTTATATTACAGCGGTGACTTTGACCTGAAAGGGCTGCAGATCGCAGCGTACCTTGGAGCACGCTACACAGGACGTTGTCATCCCTGGCATTTTGATCCAGCTTCTTATGAAGTTGCACTGAAAGCTGATGGGATCGGAGCACGCGCAAGTGAACTGAATATGCTAAACGCACTTCCTGAAGTTTTTACATCGCTAGTAACGAGAATGCAAGAGAAGCAGAAGTGGGCTTTTCAGGAAGGCATTGTCGATCTGCTGGTGAGAGATGTGCGAGATTCCGATCAAATCTGACTATCTGCTCCGCTTCTTCCCCGGTCTGCTCAGTTTAGGGATAGTTTTAGAGACACCCGGCACCCGTTCGAGTTTCATCAAATCGATTACCTGGTGCATCATCTTCCCGAGCGGCACATCAGGATCGATGCGTTCTGCCTTCTCTATGAATAGTTCTGCCTGGCGGTAATCACCGCTTTCAAGGTACCTCAATGCCAGGTACATATGCAGGATAGCGGAGTCAGGATTGTTAATTAAGCCTTCCTCCATGATCTCAATCGCCTTTGCCGGCTGCTTGCTCTCAGCGAACATCTCGCTGAGTATGTAGTAGTAGTCTTCGTTTTCCGGCTCTAACTCGATCGCTCGTTTATAGTTGGCTTCGGCCTCTTCATACTCCTCCATCCTTCTATAGGTCTCTGCTAAATCAAACCAGGATTCGGCAGAGTCAGGTCGAAAGTCTGCAACTCGCTGAAAATGGTTCAGCGCATCTTCATATTGTTTTTGTTCTAGAGCGATCTCTCCAAGATGCAATTCAATGTGTGCATCGTCGGCAGGGTCGGTGACCATAGCTTTGGCCTGAAGCAGGTGATCTTCTGCCTCATCAAGGCGCTCTTTCTTGTCTATGAGTATTTCCGCCAGAGAGATATGCGCCTCGAAGCTGTTATCAACCGCGAGTGACTCACGAAGGTTTTCCTCGGCAAGTTCCTCGAAGCGCTCACCACGTTCGTCATCCCCTTCATCAAAGAATTTGTTGCTGAGTTGTCTTTGACTCGCTGCAAGTAGTCTTAGACTAAATCCATGCTCTTCCGTAAAACGGTGAGCCAAAGGCTCAAGGTAGACAAGGCTGTGTTCAAATTGGAAGGTGACAAGTAAACGCGTATAGATATCTATGTAAAGGGAACGATCTAGTGGCATTTTTTTGATGAGAGCATCGGTGTAATAAATGGATTGCATGATACGCCAGAGTACTACATCCAACTTTTGCTGCGCTTCCTCGTCACCTATACCCTCTAGTTTGCGTTTCCCCAAAACGTCATTCAGAACCTCGTCATGCTCCTCAACGCGCTTCTCCAATTCCTCGAAGGGTAGAGTCAGGGCAATTGCTCCTTCATCGCTCATGCTCTGGATGCGCCACTCGCCTTCTTCCTGAATCAAGGTATAACTTGTCCAGAACCAATGCCGCTCTGTTTCTTCGTAGATGGCGATCGCCTGGGGTAATTCTGGAAGTGTATCGCCAAGAGGCGTATCCACCAGTTCGATAGACCAGCCAACTTCAATCTCTTTGCGAGTGGTCGAACGTCTTGCCCTTAACAGACCGGGAAGCCATATTTTTGATTCCTGAGGCTCACGTTCATGGATAAAATCTGGTTTCAGTTCGCCTGCATCAGCTTCCTCTAACCAGTCCTCGCGTCGTTCAATCCACTCGTCCATTGAGAGGCCTTCGCGCAGAGCGCTATCGGTCGAAAGAAGCTCATAGGCTGAATCGTAATCACCATTGGCCCAGAATTCAACAAAGTTGATGACGACTCCCTCAGGACTCAAGCCGTGTAAATCGATCGTCTCCTCAGCCTCTTCTTCGGGTTCAGCTTCCTCTTCAAATTCGACTTCCTCTTCCTCGAGACCAGGAGCCTCCAGTATCAGTTGATTGATAAGGGAGCTATTGAAGCGGTAGTCTTTGTGGGGTGCTGTACCATAGCGTTTGTTAACATCAAGAGCCTCCAGAATGAGACGACGTGCTTGTGCTAACGAACAATCTATTGTAGTAACACCGGGCAGATTCGTTTCCATCTCATAAAAGAAATTTTCAGCAGTTCGTTTGTTTCCAGTTCTGGTGAAGAAATCCTTGACGCCATCATGCACAAAGTCGAGCGAAAACGCAAGGATGCGTACCTGACTTGGATTATCCTCCTGTTCAAAGCAGAGAACAAGCTCGACCCAGCCCATATCGCGCGAGTCTGTAACCATACCCTTCCAGAAACGTAGAGAGGGAGCTGTAACCTGTACGGCAGGTGTTCGATCAACAGGTGGACTCCATTGTGGGTAAATTCTGACTTCTTCGAGTCGTATTAGCGAGCGCCGTGCTTCCTTGCGAATACTTTTTGCGGGACTCAGTTCGTTGATAGCGATCAGGACATCGGCAGCATCGCTATGATGATCCTTTGACAATGCCTTAAGCAAAGCCACCTGGGCGCTTTCCGGCATGTTATTAATTTCATTCAATGCAGCTTCTGCTTGTTCCTGGTTTGTACTCGCATGTAAATGTTCAGCGATTTCATGGTACTGATCAAGTATATGCTGGGCCTGGGTATCATCTTCCTGCGAAACAAGTACTTGCGTGGTTTTTTTCTTTATCTTTGCCATATCCTACCATCTTTTCTGATAACACAGTTATCATCTTCTTCCCTGGCTTTATTCTACTGCTCTTTCAAACGTATGTAAACGTATGAATTTCCTGGTTCCCCAGATACTTGTACGTAAGCATCTGCACAAAGCCGTAGAGACCCAATCATTATACACCATACGGTTACGTATGCGTCGCTTGTCCCGCTCTGTGCGGGTCTCGTCTATATTTCAGACTTGCTGCTTGTGTGCAGATTTCTCCAACAATCTCCTGGCACGCCGCTTTGTCAGCCTGTCGAGCGTCCAGCGGTACAGGAAAATGAGCAGGGCGAGCAAGAGCGCACCCATCAGGTAGCCACCTAAGACATCGGTGAGCCAGTGGGACCCCTCATACACCCGCGAATAGCCAATCAAGAGGATATTCAGCACGGCGAAGAGCTGGAAAGGGATCAAGAGCCAGCGATAGCGCCACTGGCTGACCGGTTTGGTCAGGCTCAGATAGAGTAGAAACCCATAGTAGACGACGGCATATATCACATGACCCGAGGGGAAAGTCGGAATTGGCTCGGGTATAAACACATGGATGAGCGGCGAACTTGGACGTGGGCGTGCGACAATGAAATCGATGAGAAAGAAGAGCGTCCACATTAAAATGGTGCCAAGCCAGATAAAGATGGCGGTCACAAACCAGGGGATGGGCGACCTTCCCCTGAGCCAGGCAACCACTCCGATCAGCAAGAGCACCACGAACCAGATGGTAATAGAACTAACTGAAGGAATGGGATCATTTACCATCGTGGGCCAACCTATAGAAGTAATCATCCAGGATGGGAGTTGCAGGTGCTGCAAGGTGATGGTCGTTTGCAGGTCGATTAGCCAGGGTGCAGGATGAAAATACACGATTACAGAAGCTCCTACCAACGCAATGAAGCCAATGAGCCACAGAGTGATCGCCACATTCCGGCGTGTACGTGCACTCCTCCCCTTCACACCACCAGCCAGTGTGATGTCGTCTCCCGTGTGGTTGCCCGGAAGATTGGGTGTACTGTCCATTGTCTCCTCCATTCAAACTGGTTCGTTCCGCGAACCAGGAATGCATTGCTATGCGTATGCGCTCAATGTACAAGGAAGAAGAAGAAGCAAGATACGCCCTCAAGGTTTGCCAAGGGTATCGATTATTGGCAGTGCCCGCGTTGTCTTTTCATTGTGGCGTTCAGGTGAGCATAACCACAACGAAACATGCGCTGGCTGCATCGTCTCCTCAACCACCGCAATCAGTTGTTCGCGTAATCGGTTCAAGTCCACCTCATCGCGTATGGTCGTACTGAAAGCGGCGAGCGTGCGGGCCGCGTCATACTTGCGCCGGTAGAAGCGCCGATCAATGAGGCTTTGGATACGATGACGCAGGGGGTGGAACAGTGCAGCAATCGCCAGCGTTGAGACGACAAGAGCCACACCGCTCGTCTGGCTGATGAGTCCACGCAAGAGGAATTGCATCGCGAACACCAGGCCGAAGTAGACCGCAGCCAGCAAGACCGTCAAGGTGCTATAGACCAGCGTGCGGCGAATAATGATATCAATATCCCAGAGCCGGTAGCGCAGAATGGCAAGGCCAAGGGAGAGCGGAAAGATGAGCGAGATTACGATATAGGCAGGTGTAATGATAAGCTGATAGAATGAGCCAGCTCGCCCAAGCGAAGGGAAGAGATACTGTGACACTGTTAACCCGACTATGATGATAACTGTCACACTTCCACCGAAGAGAATCCACTTGCTCTGCTGGCGCTGGAGTGGACTGTAAGCAGAGCGATAGCGATAGACAAGTGCGATCAAGATCAAGACTATCGCTGCATGCCATACCAGATCATAGACCGGGAGCGCGAAAGGGGCATCACGGAAGAAGAGAACGACCATCCCCGCTACAACCCAGCAGAGGAGAAGCCAGCGCGTCCATCGTGTAACAAACCGCCCATCAGGAAAGAGTGAGAGGACCAGCAAGTACACGCCACTTCCAAGTACATACAACACGATGGTAAGCACTCGCCATGCAGAGTGGCTGCCATATACATCGTTTCCGTTCAATACAACTGTCACCACCACCATCAGCGCAACCAGGAGTGCCATCCAGTCATCGGACCTGCGCCAGAAAATCACGGCACTGATGGCGAAGCAGAGGAACGCTAAGGCGATCGTGAGCGCAAGAGTGAAAGTGGCATAGGCGCCAACGGAGAGGCCAAGCTTCTGGAGGGCCAATGCGGAGCCAGGGCTGGGTTGTGCGGAACCACACGTAGCGCCTGTGCAGACGGTCTGAAGTGCTCTATAGTATGCCGGGAGCCTGGCAAGAAAGAGCGCCACGATCAGGCTGACCACTGTTACCCATGCGACTCGCGCAAGGATGAGCCTGCGCCCACGTAAGCGCGTGTCTGGCGCTCCCGATCGAGCGGAACTCCTCGTTGCCGGGCCGGGTACAAATGCATCGTTGATAGGTGTGTTCATGGTTGCCCTCTGTCATCCTGAGCGCAGCGAAGGATCTATACCAGGTACACATGCCTCGTTGAGAGATATGCTCACGGTTGCCCTCTTCAAGCTGCTCAGCAGGCGCTGAAATACGAAAAAAGCATGCACTCCTCTTAAGGAGAGATAGCAACTTCCTTGCTATCATATCACTTTCCCGCCAAAAAATATACGCTACAAATGCTTTGAAGGCATTGCATTGCTCCATGTGCAGACCTCCACCACCTCACTCACTATCGTGCTGCGTCTGGAGTCGGTTCATCGGCTGATCTTAGCACTCTTGGGGCCGCTTTATGAGAAAATCTATAATCCGTCTGGCTTAAACTGCGGAATGTGGGTTCTAGGATACCGCGAGAACCATAATTTTATCGAAGGCCCGATATGCATGGGGAAAGAAAGGCCCGAGGATTCAAACGGCAAAACGCTACACCCAACGCAAAAGCTACTGTGGGCATTGCGCCACTGCATAGAATTGGCGTCTAGCCCTGGTGACTTGATCTATGACCCGTTTAGTTGCGTGATGTCTACAGGCGTGGCAGCACTAGAACCAGGCAGACGCTTTATCGGCATTGAAATAGATCAGTGCTACTTTAATGCTGGTAAATACCGCATGTCCAACTCACTCCAAGTATAGCAGAAGTGAGAAGAATTGAAACAACAGAAACGCCGCACGATTGGCGGCATGAATAGTAGAACGTAGTGACTATGCAATACTGCCACTGTTTGCTATACTGGCCTGGATAAATTCATGTTGTAACAGAGGTGGCATAATGGAACCAAAGCTTTCATGGTGGCAGAGAATAAAGCAACATTCATTCATCGCTACAGGAATTATTGTACTGCTGATTGTACTCATTGCATTTATTTTCGCAGCATACCGCTTTAGCTGGTCAGGGACAGGTTTCTTGAATAAAACCGTATGGGACTGGCTACAACTCCTCATTATTCCAGTGGCCTTAGCCTTGATTGCGTTACTGTTCAATCGAGCTACTACAAGAACAGAGCAGAAGATTGCAGCAGATCGATACAAGCAAGATAAAGAGATTGCCTCACGGCACTACCATCAAGACCAGCAAATCGCCAAGCAACGTTACGAACAAGACCAGAACCTCGCACTTGATAAACAAAGAGATGACCTTTTACAGACCTATCTTGACCGCATGTCAGAATTGCTTCTGGACAAACAACTGCGTACATCTGAACCTGATGCTGAAGTTCGCAATGTAGCGCGAGTGAGAACCATCACTGTCCTATTTCAGTTAAATACAGCCCGCATTGATGGTGTCTTCTCCTTTTTACGTGAAGCTGGGCTGATTTCTAACAAACCAAATAATAGCATTGTTAGCTTAAGTAATGCCGACTTCGATGGTATAAATCTACGTGGAGTAAACCTTTGTAGAACTGACTTTAGTGGAACCACATTCAGGAGAGCAGACCTGAGCAGAGCAGACCTGAGTGAAACAAATCTGAGTGGAACAAACTTTTTGGATGCTAATCTCAGAGAAGCTAATCTTAGAGAAGCTAATCTTAGAGAAGCCTTACTTCTTAATACCAACCTCTTCGGAGCCGTATTAGAAAAGGCCAACCTCAAAGAAGCTCTCATTTTAAAGGCTAATCTCAAAGAAGCCTTCCTCGAAGAAGCAGACCTCAGCGGTGCTAGTCTTAGTGCTGATATGAGTGGAGCGAGAGATACTACACCTGAACAACTGGCTAAAGCCAAATCACTCGAAGGCGCAATTATGCCTGATGGGTCTATACATCCATAGCCAACTGTTGGCCTCTTCACCTCTGTTTTACAATTGCGCAACCTCTACGTTTACAAGTATAAAGGTTCAAACGTAAATGTTCATACTTAGAGAGGCAATATGGAAGAGTTCAATAAGTTTATGAAAATTGAAGTGAGGCTGATTGATGGAGGTCTCATCGCAATTAGCCTTCTCATTCTGCAAGTGTGGATTGCTACTGGCACACCAGATATTTCTTCGAAGATCTCTTTATACGCTCTTGTTGTTTCATCGCCCATGATCGTTGCCGATTTAGTTCTTTGTCAGATGCCAGATATCCAATTTGGAAGCAAGGTAGAGCGTTTTTTAGCAGTGCATATTCGAGAATTAAGCTGGAGAGGTATTTTCTTTGGAGTAGTCTTTTCTATACTTCATGCATCATTGATGGCTGGTTCACTATTTTTGCTCATGAGCGTGTTTTGTTATATTATCTACAATCGGATTTGGTTTAGCACGAAAAAATCACTTGAAGCAGAGCAGAAGAAACTCGCGGAGCAAAAACCTCACTAAATAGCGGTTTAGCACATTTTTGTTCGATTTCCTGGTCACTCCAAGGCGCAAACATGCCTGATGGGTCTATACATTCATAGCTATCTATAGCTTGTAGCGTGGCCCACCTGTGACAGTGGTAGGTATCAGAACTACCCAAATCCCAATTCTGCTTGTTAGGCTTCTGCCTTGAGGTCACGGAGCAAGCGATTAAATGCTTTCTGGTAGTCATCGTGGTTTTTCCAGCGAGTGAAGTCTCCGATGTTGCGCTCATGACGTATCTCTGTTGCCCAGTCAAAGGGACTCTCAAACACAGCCTTATCTATACGAATAGGGAAGAGGACGGTCCGTTTCTCTTTACGTTCCTTTGCCAAAGCTGTTTTTACCTCACGCTCGACCCATCCACTGGCCACTGAGGACCTGGAGAGGATGAGCAAGAGCTTGTCGTGAAAGCGGATAGCCTCGTCAATGCCTGGACGGATTGTTTCTCCCCATTTCAAGTCTTCACGGGCAAACCAACAGCGCACACCGTTGCTCTGAAGATCAGCATGGAGTCGCTTAGCAAAAGACTCGTCCTTGCTCGAGTAGCTGATGAAACAACTAAAGTAGTCGATAGGGGTGTTGATGAGAGACCGCGCGTAGGTGATGAAACTATCGGGGACACCGATACCTCGGAGGAAGACTTCGGGAATCTTGCCTTGTGAGCGGTAGATGGTATCAATTCCAATCCCAGAAGGTCCGATATGGGTTATCGTTTCAAGTCCTTTTATCATACTCATGTCAATATCGACGAAGATGGCCCAACGCATCTCGACATTGCTGAAATCGGCACCGTTCAGCTTCGCTCCACTGAGATTCGCTCCCATGAGGTAGGCATTACTGAAACTGGCCCCGGAGAGATTTGCACTTCTGAAGTCAGCATCGTAGAGCGTGACGTTGGTAAAATTCGTTCCGCTCAGGTTAGTCTCAATAAAATTGGTATGGCTCAAAAGAGCTTCGCTAAGATTTGCTCCACTGAGATTCCCTACATTCAGGTCAGTTCCAATAAGATTAATTCCAACAAGGGAGGTATTGGCGAGATTGACTCCACTGAGATTAGGCAAGATATTCGGGTTCTCCTCTCTCCATCGGTTCCACGCCTCCACACCTTGGTTGAGAATGTCGAGATGCTCCTGGTTTAACATTTCGGTTCCCTCCTACCTTGTTTGCGTTCATTCTTGAATATATGAGGTGATAAAGCGAAGCTTAAGCAGTACGGGGAGAAACTCAACTCTCCCCTGATGTTCTGTATGTAGACTAGCCATTACCCTGTTTCTGTCTTGCTTTCCGCGCTTCGCTATCTGTACCATGTTCATCTTTGAACAGCACGTTATAATTGCGGCTGGAATTAAACGGCGGGTCAAGATAAATAAGATCAACGCTTTCGCTTGGGATGTGTTCACGTAAAATAATGAGGTTATCGCCGTAAAATAGCGTATTTTCGGTGATAGGTTTCATGTTGCCCACCTTGTCCATAAAACTTCCTCAGCAGTATAACACAAGCTGTGCAAAACGTATACTATCTAACTTGTTTTTAATAGTGAAAATATCACCACTTCCCCAAAAACGCCATCGGTAGCCATTTATCACTTTATAGTGCAATTTGCTACTCCAAAACCTTGCCATTTGCCCTGTTTGATGGTACTGTTGAGGTAGATAGGTGTCCGCTCCAGCGAAAAGAGAACAGGCGATGACCACTGTAAAAAATCGCAAAGTATCCCTTTCTCCCCGCAAGTTTGGCGGTTCGCGTTGTGATCTTCAAAGCAGTAATATTTTCTGTACCTTAAAACAAGAATGAGGAACTGTCTGGATGAGTACCAACGAGTTAAGGGAAGGAGCAAGATTATGGCAGCCAACAAAAAACCATCAAGGTTAGGGTTTCGTGGATATGACAAAGTAACGGAAGAGTACAGTACCCCTGGTAAACAGCCCACAAAAATTACTCGTGAGTATCAACCAGGGAAAACGTTTTGGGATTGGCTACAATTACTGATAATTCCTTTCGTACTAGCCAGTGCAACGCTTGGGTTCGGTTTGTGGCAGGCTAAACTTGCCCAACAGCAACATGATAATGATCAACAGATTGCACAGGACAACCGTCAGAACGACTTATACCTCTCCAACGATCAACAGCAGGAAGTAACGTTGGAGACCTACCTAAAGGATATGTCAGACCTGTTGCTTACTCATAACTTGCGCAATTCCAAACCTGGAGATGAAGTGCGCCAGATAGCGAGAATGCGGACGTTAACAACACTTAGGAGGTTAGCATTAGTACTACCGCCATATGTATGCCCTACGCCTAGCCCTGAGACGACTAACCCCTATAATGTTTGTCCAATGATTGAGCCGGTGTTAAAAACAAATCCCAATAGGATTGTGTTGCAATTCCTTCAAGATACACACCTCGTTGGCGGGAAGAATGCTGTTATCGACTTGAGAAATGCCAACCTCAGCAATGATGATTTGAGGGATGTTAACCTGAGCAATGTAGACCTCAGTGGTGCCGACCTCAGCTCTGCTCAGCTCAACTTAGCTAACCTCTCTGGCGCTAATCTCGGTGCTATCCTCATCGATGGCAAGCTCACCCCCGCAAATCTCGACACTGCCGACCTTTCTGGCGCTGACCTGACCAATGCCACCATTACGCAACATCAACTCAATCAAGTCTACTCATGCATTAAGGCAATGCTGCCCAAAGGATTAACATGCCATCAAATTCCATTTGCATGAACAACCCTACCTCAGCAGAATAGACCAAGAAGCATAACAGCAAGTAAGCAAGGAAAATCAACTTAACCACTGAACATCTATTCTTGCATATCACAATACCAATG
>JBKPAZ010000076.1:0-5439 GCA_046726655.1 Chloroflexota bacterium | reverse complement strand
GGCCACGTACTTGTTGCTGGCGTTGGCACGGGCCAGCACTTTGGTGATGGCCGCCGTCAGCGTGGTCTTGCCATGGTCGATGTGGCCAATCGTGCCCACGTTCACATGCGGCTTCGTGCGCTCAAATTTCTTCTTTGCCATATCCTAAATGGCTCCTCCTACAACTCTCTGCGATCAGATATCAATGGCTATAGACATGCAGCAGCCGTCCCCTGATTGACTGATCGCCAACTTGTCTGGTTCTTCCGCACTAAATCATCTTCACCCGGCAATAAGCCGGATACAATAAGGAAGTGACGACCTCTTCAGAAGACGGCAGTGAGAGCTACTTGTACGTCCAGCGTGGATATTCGTGAAGATGCGTGCATACTTGCAATACCCTCAAACGGGTCGATCCGAGAAAGTATGTAACGTACGCATCGATCAGAAACCACGGGAGCCCGTGATGGGAATCGAACCCATGACCCCAGTCTTACCAAGACTGTGCGCTACCGCTGCGCCACACGGGCAGGCTTTAGATGGGCAGTGAGGGATTCGAACCCCCGAAGTCGTCTGACAGCTGATTTACAGTCAGCCCCATTTGGCCACTTTGGTAACTGCCCAGAATGAGAAGTGCCCATCGGATAAATGTAAACACATCCGCTTTGCCCGCGCCATTTATCCTGAGCCAGGCTAACTAAACGGAGAGTACCGACGGAGAGACTCAATGCCTGTTACTCTCGTCACGAGGAGCACACACTGATACCTCCTGAGTGATCGACCAGACCATTATAGCCGACGCTTTGCGCCATGTCAAGCATTTTTGAGGACGACACCTACAGCACCCCTATCCTTCTCTGCCCTACTCGCAATGCAAAAAGTACCCCAAACGATACAGCCAACAGTACTACTGATAGCGCAACCGCTGACTCCAGGTCGATCTCCGCAGCAGTATAAACAGCTATGGGCATCGTCTCCGTAATACCAGGAAAACTACCTGCAAAGGTAATAGTCGCTCCCAGTTCCCCAAGCGCACGTGCCCATGCCAGGCCGGCTCCCGTTAACAGAGCGGGGCGAATCAGTGGCAGCACTACCCGCCGGAACGTGTAGAACTCCGATGCGCGTAAGGTATGTGCCGCCGATTCATAGCGTGGATCCAGTTGCTCAAGCCCCGCTCGCGCGCTATTGATGAAAAAGGGTGAAGAAACAAACATCTGCGCCATCACCACTGCCACCGCTGTAAAAGGAATGCTGATCCCCAGCGGAGTAAGGTAACGGCCAATCAGTCCAAAGCGCCCGAACGTAATCAGCAATGCCACCCCGGCTACAACAGGAGGAAGAACTGTTGGCATCGTGACCAGGGTCTGAAGCAATCTGCGGCCTGGAATACGTGTACGCACCAGCACATATGCCACCGGCAAGCCGAATAACACCGTCAAAAATATACTCACAAACGTGGTGACCAGGCTTAATTGCAATGCCTGTAGCACTTCCGGCTGCTTGATCGAGTTCCACAACAATGCTGGCGGCTCCCGTATCAAGAGAGCCGCTAATGGTATTCCTAGAAAGAGGAAGAAGCTGCCAGCCAGGATACCAACGAGTATCCTGGCTGGCCAGCGTGACCATCGTTTCCCCATGTGTAATTATCCCTTGAAATATGCCCTGGGCGTTGCATGGTACGCGCTTGGGATGTTACCCATTTATAAGGATAAAGTTATACTTCTTCAATATAGCCTGCCCGGCCGGTGAGACAACGAAGTCTATAAAAGACTGCGCATCTGAAGGATGTGGAGAGCTTTTGACGACGGCGATAGGATACTGGGCGATTACGTTGTAAGGATCGGGAATATCGATAACCGTCACCTTGTTCGCCACAGCTGACGTCACATCTGTTCGATAGACGAAACCAGCATCAGCCTCACCCAGTTGCACTTTCTGCACCACAGCCTTCACATTTTGTTCTTCTGAAACGACATTCGCCAGCACAGCTTTGTCATAGCCCGAACCATAATCAGGCGATTGTGACAGGTTGGTCAACGCCTGTCGCGCATACTTACCTGCCGGAACAGCAGCGGCCGCAAGAACGATCTTAAGGCCCGGTTTGGCAAGATCTTTGAGCGAAGTAATGTTGCCAGGGTTACTGGTAGGAACAATCACCACCAGCCGGTTCTTGACAAAGACCTGGGAGGTATTGACCAACCCGGCATCGCTGGCCTTCTGCATGTTTGCCATGTCTGCCGAGGCAAAAACATCAGCAGGCGCTCCGTTGGCTATCTGCTGCTCCAAAATTTGTGACCCATTAAAGTTAAACTTGACAGTCACCTTCGGATGCTGCTGTTGATAGGCTGTGGCTATTTCATTAAACGACTCCGTTAATGATGCAGCCGCGAAGACATTCAAAGTGACCGGCGCTGGCGTTGGCGTGGATGTGCTACTGGAAGCGGTTGAATCAGCGCACGCTGCCAACAAAATACCAAAACTAATGAATAAGAGAAATAAGCGCGGGGAATGTTTCATAGGGCCTCCTCGTGCGGATATTCACCACACTTAGCTTTATAAGTGAGTACTCATATATTGAGTATAAGGGCAAAGGTGAGCAGTGTCAATGGGGGTACTGAAATGGTCGCGCTCAAGCTCACCGAGAGGAGCTTCTTATCGATCTGGAAATTAGGGTTGGAAGTCGAGCCGGAAGCACCCAGTAGCAGCGTGCTTGTGCATAAGTTAAACTGGATGATAACGACGTCGGCCTCACGTGGGGAACTCCTAAAAGCCCACAGCATCAGTCCTTCTCGGCCCTGGGAGGACAGCCGCTCGTTCAGCCCACTGGCACCGTCATCGTGCCCATCTATGGAACCGACCTGACCACCAACATAGACCATATCTATGCATACACCTCGACGAACGGTGGGACAAGCTGGAATAATCCCGTTGTCGTATCTCCCGTCACCTATCACATCCAACAGGCAACATATCGCGGTGGCTCTCTTCCCTCCGCTGAAATCGACCAGGCAGGGACAGTCTACGTCGTCTGGGCCGATTGCCGCTTTGAAACAAACTGTAGCGCTGGAGATATCGTAATGAGCACCTCGCCCAATGGAATCACCTGGACAGCAGTGCAGCGCATTCCCATCGATCCTGTCGGCAGCGGCGTTGATCACTTTACTGCTGGCATCGCTGTCGATAAAAACACTGCAGGCGACCGGGCGCACCTCGCACTCGCCTACTACTACTTTGCGAATACCAATTGTACGAATGCTACCTGTCAACTCTATGCTGGTTTCGTCTCCTCGGTCAATGGCGGTGCCAGTTGGAGCTCGAACGTGCAACTGGCAGGGCCGATGTCGCTCAAGTGGCTTGCGAACACGACCGATGGCTACATGATAGGAGATTACATTTCCACCTCGATAGTAGGTGGTCAGGCCTTTCCCGCCATCCCGGTGGCTTTCGCCCCGCAGCGAAAAACACTCCAGGAGTTCATGTACACGGCAGCGCTGAATGTAGTCGGTGGCCCGATAAAGGTCCGTAATGATGCTGTTGTGGTTACCCCGCATGCTCAGAGGAGTAATACCAACCCTCTCACGGCCAATTAACGACCTTCAACGCACGCAAGCATGAGTCTTCATAGCTTGCATGCCTTTGACTTTCCCCTGGAAACTGCCAAATCTCTGCCTGAACATTATATTCTATATGCATAACAACATAAGAAGATTTGAGTCATACCTATTCCTTCGGCTATAATGCCAATGGACGAAAAAGAAAAGAATTTTCGCACCGGAAAGGCTATCGTATGTTACTCGAGGCTGAAATCTGTAAAATGCTCGTCAACGGTGATGAGTGGGGCGAATGGCGCGGCTACCAGTTGCCAGTTAGCGACCAGTACGTAACTATCTGGACACCCAGAGGCACGCGCAGGCACTGGAAGCCTCACAAATGGAAGCCTGACTTCTTTCTCTCTGAGAAACACTCCCTTTCATACTTCTGGCCAGGAGCCTGGTACACCATCCATATGGCTTATTATGAAGACTGCACTTTCTCTGATGCCTATTGTGACATCATCTTGCCAACGCCTCCCTACACCAGTACCTCACGCGAACTCGTCTACACCGACTTGTACATCGATGTAGTGGTTCGGGATGACTATAGCGTGTTCACCAAAGATCACGCGATTTTTGACCGCGCCGCACAGCGCTACCCCATCGTTGAAGAGTCACGCCACAAAGCTTTTGAGGCGCTGGACTGGGTGGAAGAGCATGCAAAACACTGGACAGGCCCTTTTACCGTCATGCCCCGGCATCTACCGCGCACAGACTGGGAAGCGCTCACTACCGCAGAAATACGCGCATCGATGCGTTCTGCTCTCAACGGTCAAGGTGAAGATGATACCAGACGAACTACATAATAAACTGGCCCAATACGGCATAACAGCCAGCGGCGAAGTGGCTCTGCGCGAAGCGCTGGAAGCGCGCGCCGAAACCTACACCCTCATCAAACTCGCCCCCTGGCCCGCACGCCGCTGGAAATGCCAGTATCGCCTGCTTATAGGCGACAAAATGTATGATGCTCAAAGCCCCTCCGAAGCCTACGCAATGGGGCTACTCGCTACCTTAGAAAACACTCAAAAAGAGCGTGACGCGTAATTCGTAGTCTTTGTAAGGGCGGGAGCGGTGTGGAGTGGGGATGGGACCCTTGAGGTCGCCCTTGGGGTGGGGTGCTGGCCCATACATTACCAATGACTATCGGGATGCCATGCGCGATGGTGTGGTATGTCGCCCTTGGGGTGGGGTGCTGGCCCTTACATCACCCTCGCCAAAATATCATGTTCCCATCTTGCCCTGCAACACGTTAATATAGAATAGAAACCGGCAAACGGTTTTCATAAAATCAGACGCAAACCATTGCGTCTCGAAGTACTTGTAGTATCGTTGAAAGGAACAGTGACCATGCAGCGCACAATGTGCAAAGGAAAGATTCATCGTGCCACTGTAACCCAGGCCAACCTGAACTACGTCGGCAGTATTACCATCGATGCGGATTTGCTAGAAACTGCCGACATCTATCCCTATGAAAAGGTGCAGGTGGTGAACGTGAATAATGGCTCGCGTTTAGAGACCTACACCATCGCTGGCGCTCGCGGCTCAGGTGTGATTTGCATGAACGGAGCTGCCGCCCGTCACGCTGCCGAGGGTGACATCGTGATTATCATTAGTTATGGGCAATACGATGAACAAGAAATTCGTTCGCTAGAGCCGCGTCTCGTCTTTGTTGATGCCGGTAATCGCATCACTGAGACAAAGCGAGTGCCACTCATCGAGATGCTGCCAGAGACTATGGCCGAAACCCTGATTTAGAATCTTCTTACCCATTCATTCAGCCAGAAGGTTGGATGAATTCCCACTTCTCTCCTCTCTACCAAACGTTTGTCAGATAGCTCCCCTCATTATGCCAACAGCATAGCATTGC
>JBKPAZ010000075.1:0-4925 GCA_046726655.1 Chloroflexota bacterium | reverse complement strand
ATTGTGATCGCGCTCATCATGGTTACCTCGAACATCGCCGCGGAATGGTCCCAAGGCACCCTGCGCAACCTGCTGGTGCGCGAACCGAACCGCCTGCGCCTGCTTTCAGGCAAGATGCTTGCGCTGCTGCTCTTCGTGATCATTTCCGCCACGTTGACCCTGGCAATCAGTGCCGCGCTCATCCTTGTCGCAGCTCACGCGCAGGGGATCCAGACTTCTGCCTGGACCTCGTCTGAAGGGATGGGCACCTTGCTTGCTTTCTTCGGCAATGAGGTGCTCTGTCTCGTCGGCATCAGCCTGCTAGGCATGCTCATTGCCGTGCTGACGCGCTCGGTGGGTGCTGCTGTAGGGATCGCCCTGGCCTACGTCCTGGTCCCGGAGGGAGTGATTGCCATGGTGTGGCAGGATGGGTCCAAGTGGTTCCCCGTCCGCGTCCTCAACTTTCTGCCGGGTTCGACCTTTCCCTCGGCTGTCGGTCCCACTCCTCCTCAGGGCTACCCTGTTGCTCTTCTTGTGGCGCTGCTGTGGATGGCCGGCTTTGTCGTGGTGAGCGCCGTAGTGTTCCAGCGTCAGGATGTCAACGCGTAGCTCTGAAAACCACATGAAATGGAATCAAACACCAGAGAGGTGGATTATGAAATCGCTTAGTGACAATGAGTCCGTGCGTCCATCGGGATCGACCGGCATGGACGGAGAGAACGGCGAGGGTCGGTCCGGGGTCGTTGGCAACGAACGGCTGACTGCCCTGGCCGGCGCGGTGCTCCTCGTGCTGATCCTGGTTGAGCTCGTGAGCTCGGCGTACCTGCGCGCGTTGCTGCCTACCCATGTCTTCGCCGGGGTGCTGCTGGCCGGCCCGCTCCTCGTCAAGATCGGCTCGACCTTCTACCGCTTCCTGTGCTACTACATCAGGTCGCCCGCCTTCGTGCGCAAGGGCCCGCCCCACCTGCCGCTGCGGGTGCTCGGTCCGCTGCTTCTCGTCACGACCCTCGTGGTAGTCGGCAGCGGGATTGGACTCGTGGTGACTGGCCCGGCGCAGGCTGGCTCACTCCTGCCCCTGCATAACCTCAGTGTCCTGGTCTGGCTCTCGATGATCGCCGTCCATGTCTGCGCCTACATCTGGCGGACTCCACGTCTGGTCGCGGACGACTGGAGAAAACCATCCGGCCGGAGCCTGCAAAAGGCGCGCGGGCTCCGGCTTGGCGTGAACCTCGGCGCGCTATTGGCCGGCGCGGCCGCCGCCATCCTCCTGTTCCCCGGCGCTACACCGTGGGTCGTCTGGAGCCAGACGGGCCAGATGATCTCTGCTCCCTTGATCGTCGGCCTGATTCTCGCCATACTGGTGCTCCTTGTCACCAGACCACTCAGGTGGAGGTAGATGGACAGTGAC
The DNA here is from genome assembly GCA_046726655.1 of Chloroflexota bacterium. Lineage (GTDB taxonomy): Bacteria > Chloroflexota > Ktedonobacteria > Ktedonobacterales > Ktedonobacteraceae > DATMNR01. The sequence continues at coordinate 3,538 of JBKPAZ010000075.1, read as the reverse complement.
TCACGAACGAGGTGCGCGGGAACTCCAGGAGGGAAACAGGTCGTGACCCTTGAGGTTCTTTGAAGTCCTTGCCCCTGGAACACTCCCTGCCCATGCAGCTTCACCAGGTCTCCTGTTCCATGAAAGTCGCTATCTTGACCTTGGAAGCTATCATTCGCTGTACTTGTGCCGGTAAAGGACCACATGAGGGGGCCTGACTTGCCAGCGACTGTACAGATACAGGAAACTTCTCCAGAGAAGGTCCCTGTGTTGTCTGGATGGAGAATAAGTGTCAGCTTAGCCGTATACGATCCCGTGACATCCCCAGAGGATATCGACGGCTCAGTATAGCTATAGATCTTGTTGTTCCCATTCTGCCCAACATAGGCGATGGCTCTACTCACAATCGTAAAGGTTCCCTTCGCCGTAAAATCGGCGGTGGCAGTCGCAGTAGTGGCTTGAGCAGTCGCAGCCGCTGCATTTCTGGCCGATGAATACGCAAGCCACGCAAACACACCACCACCGATAAGGAGCACTACGAGGAGGACGACACCGACGATGATGCCGATGCGGTTTGCTGGGCGTTGGGGCAAAGGAGGCGGTGGTGCTGGCGGTGCAACGTCGTAAGACTCGTAAGGGTTCTGATAGGGAGGCGAACCATATGAGGACTGCGATGCTGCTCCATAAGACGGTGAACCATACATGGTCGGCGGTAGTGGTTGCTGTGCGTCCGCATCAGGTGATGACACAACAGTAGGATCGTTGGGCGCTATCCTGGCATGAGAATAATAGTATGATGTGGTAGCACCACATTGGGGACAGTTTGCCACAACTTCTGCGTTAAAGTTCTAGATTTGTCAATGATAGAGCAAGTGCCGCTCCACCCCTACTTGTACAGCTTTACATCAAAAGTAGCCAGTAGCTGAACATTCCGGTAGATTTGTGAGACGCCTATCTGCTGCTGGCCTGCGTCACTACATCGTTGAGGAGTGTAAGAGACGACTGGAGAGCAAGGTGCGCATCATCCATGTCTACCAATTGGACGGCATCCTGACGCAGTTGCACTAACCAGCTATTTACATTATTCGCTCCTGAATTAATTTGAGCCGCCAGGGTGCGCTGATACTGCGTAGCTCCAGGCGAGGAAAGTACGCCATTCAAATGGAGAGTAATGTGATAGAAGTAGCCTGGTGGTTGCTGGTTGGCTTTCAACTGAAGCAAGCCAACTTGCGCAATTTGGGGATCTGCCAGGATTGGCGTGCCTGGTGGCACATCTTGCCCAACCAGTTTTTCTCCATCCACATAGTCCAGGATCTTCACGATATTCTGGCGCAGCGAGGCAAAGTCCTTTGCATTCCAATCGTCTCTGGCACTCCCCGCCCATCCCTGGATCTTTTGCGTATTACTGTAGGTCCAGATAGCCAATCCTCCTTGAAGATGCAGAGTTTCGAGCGTGGAATCTTTCGCCAGCAAGTGACGGAGATGATCGAGCAGGCTGTAGGTCTGCCCCGGAGCGGGCGTCTGAGGAAGCTCGGCATAGTAGCGCCATGCAGTGAGATCAGGAGTGGGTACGCCTGGCGTTATGCTGGCACTTTCCTCTGTGATGAGAAAGCGGCTGGTAGTCGCCAGGAGATTCGAATGGTTGCTATCCCCCCCATAGAAAAAGTGTACGACGCCATGGTTAACCGCGACCTTTCCAAGCAAAATGGGTGCTGCTTCAACCTGACTTTTATCCGGTAACAACCAGGCATAATAGCTGTTGCCGGAGTGAGGATCAGGGATGTTGTGTAAGTTGATCTGAAATTGATCGTTGTTTCCCTGGTTCGAGAATAGGTTCAACTTCCCACTCGAGACGAAGAACGCCTGTCCTACGACGGAATTGGTAACTATGGGGGAGGGTGTGGACGCACTATGATGAGTGAGCAGGAAGAACGTGTCCAACCCCGATCCAATCAGGGCAACAATCAACAAAGCAACGAGTGCGATAAGCCCTCGGCGTTTCTGAAACAGGGGTTTAGGAGGCTGTGAGACTACAGGCGGGAGTGTCTCTGAGGGCACTGCTGGAGCCGACACTTTTCCGGCGGGCGTTTGGGCCGACTCTCTCGCCAGGTCCGCCGCCCTTTCCACTTGCGCACCCAGCCGCGCATCGGAATCCGGCAAGCGTATTGGACCGCTTATGGCCTCTGCCTTCACCCGTGGTAGCGGGGATGGGAGGTCATCCCCGCTTGCGACTGCTTCGGCATTCGGTGGTACAGCGAGGGAGACATCAGGAGAAAATGGTGAGCTAATGGTCGCCTCTGCGGATGAAGATGGGGCTATACCTGCTGATGAGCTGGATAGCACCGTTTGGGCTGCCAACGAATTTACATCCTCCATCGCGGAGACGGCCTGCTTCAAATCTTCAGGCACCGGTATATTGAGCGCTTCTGCAACCGCTGCCGTCATGGCGGCAGCGCCAGGATATCGCTCCATGGGGTTTTTAGCAAGGCCCTTGAGGAGAATCTTCGATAGCGCAGGCGGGAGGTTCGGGTTCACGAGATGCGGCTCAGGCGGCGTGGCAGTGAGGTGCTGCATCATAACGCCGGTCACACTCTCTCCTCGAAATGGTGGCACACCTGCACATACTTCATAGAGCACCACGGCAAGCGAATAGATATCGGTCTGTTCACTGACGGAGCGATTCTGTACCTGTTCAGGCGAGATGTAGAGGGGCGTCCCAAGCAAGGAGCCGGCGATGGTCTGGGCGACCGCGCCCAGGACTTTCGCCAGGCCAAAGTCTGAAAGTATGGGTTCGCCCATCGCATTGCGTGTCGTATGTCTTTGGTCGAGTAGGATGTTGGCTGGCTTGATATCACGGTGAATCATGCCTTGTGCATGCGCGTAGTCAAGAGCTAAGCTAATAGGTGTAAAGAGGCGAATGATTTCAACGGGAGGGGGAAATTGCTTCTTGCGGGAAGTATTAGTGATGTAATCAGCTAATGTGCGGCCTTGAATATACTCCATGACCATATAGGCAAGCGTGTCTGCTTCCGAGGCTCCCGCCTCATTCCTTTCTGAGATGTGGAAGTCGTAGATTTGTATGATGTTCGGGTGGCGCAGGACAGCAATCATCTGCGCTTCACGGGTGAAGCGGGTGATGAAATCGGGATCAGCCTGCAGATTAGCATGGAGAAGCTTAATTGCAACAAAGCGCTGTAATTGAGTATCAAAAGCCTTCCAGACCTCAGCCATCCCCCCCCGCCCCAAAAGTTCCCGCAATTCATATTTACCAAGTCGTCGTGGAGGTGTACGCAAGATTATCCTTCTTTCCAGCGCCCCATATCGCAGTTCATTCAGCCGGAGGTTGATTCTCGACGCCTCTATACAAGAGAGGGGCTTTGATCTCTCTCAAGATATATTAGTATACATCCCTTTCAATTCATGTCAATGCAAAACGAGCTTTCCGGGTGTATGAAATAGGTGTAGGTAATCAAGCGAGCAAGCCAGGCTGGTGAGGCCAGGAAACGCTCTCGATTCCATTGGAGGCAGCACTATGCAAAAGCATATTTGTAACGAGACC
>JBKPAZ010000074.1:0-8979 GCA_046726655.1 Chloroflexota bacterium | reverse complement strand
GTCTGATGCTGCTCTTGGATCCTCTGCTGACGTTCTTCCTCACGGCCCTTCTCCAACCCTTTCTGCATTCCCTTCTTGATAATCTCTTTATAGGTCCATGACTCTTCAAGAATATCCTCTAACATTGCAAAGCTCCTTTTGAACCATTCATCATAGGCTTTGTTTCCTGATACTAAGCCTCCAAATGTATACGCAAGCACACTATACTCTAGCAAACGCTCAGCCATCAATCCATCTTTGCCTGTTTGAAATTCAGTGTGCAACAACGCTGGCAGTTCATTCACTGTGATTGAAAACAGACCATCGGCATAGATATTGCGACTCTTCAACTCTACCGAGAGGTTCCTCTTGAAGATACCCTCAGGGACTAACCACGATACAAAGTGTTGCGGTTTCTCTCTTAATAAGCGTTTCGTCGCGTTGTCAAACGGCCCTGGCATAACATAAAGACCCTCCTACTTCTCTTCTTTCAGAAGTGTAACATATCGGACATATCCTGTCGAGGACGCGAATTCCAGCTATTTCCTTTTGTCGCTCTCTTATCACACCAATACGTATCCACACCACTTAGGTGATATAGTAAAACTAGATGAGAAAACTTGATAACATCACACTCATATTTTCTTGTGATAGCTGGCTCAATATGATATAGTAATACCGATGAAAACCAATCCATCAGGGGAGAGTTTTTTATGAAAATTGAGCAGTTCACAGAAAAAGCTCGTGAGGCCGTTAGCGATGCCAATGAGCTGGCTAAGCAGAACAATAATAGCCAAATCGAAGTTGATCACCTATTAGCCGCTCTTCTTTCCCAGGAAGGCGGCGTAGTGCAACAGGTCATTCAAAAGGTCGGGGGCAACCTGGCAACAGCACAGCGCATGGTCAATGCCGATGTTGAGCGGATGCCGCGCGCCTATGGGGGCAGCGAGCCGGCAATCTCGCCACGACTGCGTAAGTTGCTCGAAGAGGCCTGGAAGGAAATGAACCATTTTCATGACGAGTATCTCAGTGTCGAGCACATGCTACTTGCGATGTTTGATATTGGTGATAGTTCTGCACAACGCGCATTAAAAGCGGCAGGACTTACACGAGAACTCGTGCTGAAAGCCCTTACCTCTATTCGAGGTGCGCAACGAGTGACAGATCAGAACCCGGAGGGGAAATACCAGGCATTAGAAAAATATGGTCGCAACCTTACGCAACTGGCGGAGCAGGGAAAACTCGACCCGGTGATTGGCCGTGACGAGGAGATCCGGCGTGTCATCCAGGTACTAAGTCGCCGCACTAAAAATAATCCTGTATTGATTGGCGAGCCAGGCGTAGGTAAAACTGCCATTGTTGAGGGGCTGGCTCAACGAATTGTGCGTGGCGATGTGCCGAAGACCCTGCGAGATAAACAAGTAGTGACCCTCGACCTTGGTGCATTAGTGGCAGGAGCCAAGTATCGCGGTGAGTTCGAGGAGCGCCTGAAGGCTGTCCTGAAAGAAATTACCGGTTCAGAAGGGACCATTATCCTTTTTATCGATGAACTGCATACACTGGTTGGTGCTGGCGCCGCGGAAGGCGCGATGGATGCCTCCAACATGTTGAAACCGATGCTGGCGCGAGGCGAACTACACTGCATAGGCGCGACGACTCTAGATGAGTACCGCAAGCACATTGAGAAGGATGCAGCGTTGGAGCGCCGTTTCCAGCCCGTGATGGTGGATCAGCCAACGGTCGAGGATACCATAAGTATCCTGCGTGGATTGAAGCAACGCTACGAAGTACATCATGGCGTACGCATTCAGGACAGCGCACTGGTGGCCGCGGCGATCCTTTCCAACCGCTACATTACCGACCGTTTTTTGCCAGATAAGGCCATTGACCTTATTGACGAAGCTGCCAGCCACCGTCGCGTGGAGCTAGACAGCACTCCAAGCGAGATTGACTCACTTAATCGCCGCATTTTACAGTTGCAGGTGGAACAGGAAGCGCTGAAAAAGGAGACCGACCAGGCAAGCCGTGAGCGACGCAGGAAAGTAGAGCAAGAAATCGCTAACCTGAATGAGCAATTGCATAGCCTGCAACTGGCGCTGGAGAGCGAACGTGAGCCTGTGGAGACGATTCGTGGTCTGAAGAAAGAACTGGAGCAGGCACAGGTCGAATTGGAGAAGGCTGAACGTGAGTACAACCTCGACTTGCAGGCACGATTACGTTACGGCACCATACCTGACCTGGAGCGACGTATCCAGCAAATGGAATCGAAACTAACCAGCATCCAGGGCGCGCGCATGCTCAAAGAAGAGGTCGATGCAGAGGATATCGCTGAGATCGTCTCGAAATGGACGCATATTCCTGTCTCCAAGTTGATGGAGGCTGAAGTGCAGAAGTTGCTCACGATGGAGGATCGTCTGCGTGAGCGTGTCGTTGGGCAGGAACTGGCATTACAGACTGTCTCTGACGCGATACGGCGCTCGCGCGCCGGGCTGCAAGACCCAAATCGTCCGCTAGCAAGTTTCATTTTCCTGGGGCCAACGGGTGTAGGTAAGACCGAACTGGCACGAGCACTGGCAGCATTTCTTTTTGATGACGAGCGCGCACTTGTGCGCATTGACATGTCTGAGTACATGGAGAAACACAGCGTCTCCCGGCTGATTGGTGCGCCTCCGGGTTATGTTGGCTACGAAGAAGGAGGCCAGCTCACTGAGGCAGTACGTCGTCGCCCCTACAGCGTTGTACTCTTCGACGAGATTGAAAAAGCCGCCCCAGAAGTCTTCAATGTGTTGTTACAAATACTTGACGATGGTCGCCTGACAGATGGCCAGGGTCGCACAGTCGATTTCAAAAATACGGTCATCATCATGACCAGCAACGTGGGTACTGCATGGCTACACGAGTTTGATGGCATGGATGAGGACGATGTACAGCGCCTGGTGCGCCAGCGCCTGCGTGAGGATGGCTTCCGTCCGGAGTTCATCAACCGTATCGACGAGGTGATCGTTTTCCACCAGATTACCCGCAATCAAATGATGAACATTGTTGATATACAGGTCAATCGCCTGCGCCCTCGCCTGGCTGAACGCCACATCACACTGCATCTAAGCGATGCAGCGAGAGAACTGCTGGCAAACATGGGCTACGACCCGCAGTTTGGCGCGCGCCCCCTCAAGCGGGTTATTCAGAGAGAAGTTGAAAACCGTATTGCTCGCGCTCTCCTGGATGGAACTGTGCGAGATGACGATACAGTGGAAATCGATGTAAAGGACGGCAAACTGGTCATAGAGCCGGTACATTAAGGATTTTGTGGCATAATATAGTTCATTGACCAACCTGGAAATAGCTGGGAGAAAACGCATGGGCCTCGATGATCCTACACAGCAAACTGATCATGCCCATCTTATACAGTCGTTAAGCGCAATGATGGTTCAACTCAATGCGCTGCAGACGCTTGTGCACGACGATATGGTAAACAGTATTGATGCATCATCAACTCTCCACATCCCCGATATGGATGGCATTCGAGATGGGCTGGCAATCCTGGAGCAGATGACGAGAGAGATGCTGTACGAAGTGAGGGCCGTTAGCGATGATCTACCGGTAGAATTAAACAACATTACGCTGGCAGAGGCCCTTTCACGGGCAGTTGACGAGACGGCGGAATCTTTAGGACTCTCGAGCCGTGTTATTTTCTCAGGTGAAGAACGGCCTTTAGCCAGCACCATCGAACGTTTGCTGTATCGCATCACCCAGGAAGCTCTGGAGCAGGTACAGCGGCATACGAATGCTCGCAAGTTGCGTTTTATGCTGAATTATGGACGCGATGAGGTCCAGGTGAGTATCGAGGATGACGGCGTGCCATCAGAGCAGAGCGATACGAACCTCACTATCAATCAGCAAGCTGCCGCGCCACCATTTACACCTGCAGATGTAGAGGCCCATTCCACAACGTCTGGTAATCTTTATGCACATCTGCACAAGCGCATTGAGCACCTGGGTGGTTCACTGGAGATCAATGCCGGTGTCGAACATGGAACACAGGTACAGGCACGCATACCCTATGTACATCACGTGCATTCAGAGACGACAAATCCACCTGTAAAGCAGGTTGAAAGAGCGCAGGAGCAACAAGCGCTTGATGTAGCAGGGAATACTCACATACGAGTCCTGGTCGTGGATGCACAGGCGGTGACAAGGGCAGGATTACGGCGCCTGTTGGAGGGTTATCAAGATATTCATGTGATAAGCGAGGCAACGGATGGAGTCCAGGCAGTCAGCGAGACGATGGAATTAGGACCCCAGGTTGTCATCATGGATGCACTCCTTCCTAATGGACAGAGCCTGGAAGCGCTGCGCCAGATAAAACAACTCAATCCAGATACACATGTCTTGCTTCTTTCGTCGCTAGACCGAGAGGACTACCTGTACGAAACGCTACGAGCAGGCGCGGACGGCTATGTGCTCAAAGACATTGCAGCCAACGAATTAGCACAGGCAGTGCGAACAGTAGCCAGGGGGGAAGTACTGGTGCAGCCGCAAATTGCGGGACGTTTGATTTCGCGCTTCGGCAAACAGGCTCAAGGAAACTTCGCCCACGAAGCTCTAACTGCGAGGGAACAGGAAGTACTAAGATTGCTGGCAAGAGGGTTGCGCAATAAAGAAATAGCGGCACGGCTATTTGTAAGCGAACGCACCGTCAACTTTCACCTGGCTAACATCTATCAAAAGCTCAATGTGTCCGGCCGCACCGAGGCCTTGAGCAAAGCGCTCGAACAAGGGTTGATTACGGTCTAAGAATGCCAGCATGCCAGCTATCGATCTCATGCTTCAATGCTGCGATATAGCCAGCCACGTTATTATGATCGCTACTAGGTGCATAGGTAGGTATGATTCGATCAACAGTTACCAGACCCCATTGAGCTACGTATAGATTGCGAATCAGCTTGTACCACTGCTCAAAACCATCTTCCCAACTATTCATTTGCGCAAACCCTCCAATGTTTTGGTCAATACAAGGCCTGGTAGGAATGCAGCGGAGATTGCCAAGCGAAAGCGTTGCCCGAGCCTCACCGGTTGAACCAAAAAGGCTCTCATGCATAAAGAAAGCTAGAGCGTACACAGGATCAATGCCGTACTTCACGCCTAAATCATAGAGCGCCTGTCCCTTGCCTGCAGCAGGAGAATTATAGCTGGCAAGCACCTGGTTGATAAAGTCCACCGTGATGGTGGGTTTACCTAGAACAGAATAAGGGCCAGTAGGAACCGGCTTCTTTACAGTTATCGGTCCATTGCTATTTTGCCATATACTGAAAGCGCCGACCGAGCCCCCAACCTGAATTGCGAAAGATTGCATGTTCGGGTCATTCACAACCTGCGATGCACCGGGTCGCTGGTATATGCCCGCGCTTATTAGTATTATTGCGCCTAATACAATGCAAACCATACAAATAAGCAAAGGGTTGAGCCAGGGGCGATGCCGTGATAACGGATGCTCCTCTTCGTAATAATACGTGGATGTCAGGTTACCACTTCGTCTCACTGGAACCAGTTGCGTTTCAGGCTCTTCCTCGTCATGTTCGGCTGGCAGATCACGTGTAGCACGCCGGGGAATATTTGTTTGATGAGTAACCGAGACTGGTGGCAGGGTGGTATCGTCTCCATAGCTACTGCCTCGTGCCATTAGGAACCTCCGTGTTAGAACACATTTTCTCATTACACAGTGTACCACATGACCCTACCACCATACAAGTAGGTATTGCCGCTGTTGCTTGATTTCGACAAGGGAACTTCTTGATACACTCTGACGCATTTTGAGATAGTATCAGGAAATGAATGGGTTGTCAAATTCCCCTGCCCATTGCTTGTAGTATAGCATATCGCTTATATACAGCTTGTGTCATTCGCATTGATTCGCTATAATATGTCCACCGCACAGTATCTACCTTGTGCTCTCAGATGCAGTTCACTAAGACAGGATGTGAGACGGAGGTTACTCGTTTTCAGAAAGCACAAGCTGAGGTTTTTTGGTTTCGAACTCTCCGCTTCCCTCTAAAGGGGTATTATGACCGAGCAACTCAATATTATCCTCGTTCCGCATACACATTGGGACCGTGAGTGGTATCAGACATTTCAGCAGTTTCGCATTCGCCTGGTGCATGCAATCGATGCACTGCTTGATATGCTGGATCGCGATCCTAAGTTTACTCACTTCATGCTCGATGGTCAGACCATTGTGCTGGATGACTATCTGGAGGTGAAACCGGAGCAAGAGAAGCGATTGAAGAAATATACTCGCGCTGGCCGCATACAGGTGGGTCCATGGTACTTGCAACCCGATGAGTTTCTGGTGAGCGGTGAGTCACTCGTGCGCAACTTGCAAATCGGTTTGCAGCAAGCAGCCGACTTTGGTGATCCAATGCGCGTAGGCTACGTTCCCGATTGCTTTGGTCACATCGCTCAGTTGCCGCAGATACTGCGTGGTTTTGGCATCGACAGCGCCGTCTTCTGGCGCGGCGTTGGTGCAGAAGCGCGCAAAAGCGAATTCTATTGGGCAGCGCCCGATAGCACGCAGGTGCTGGTTATTTTTCTTGCCGATGCATCGGGTTATTCCAATGCTCGCGACATGCCATTAGTCCCGGAAGAGTTCGTTACGCGCGTCGAACTCCTCGTAGCTCCTCTTTTGCCCAGGGCTACCTCCAATACCCTGCTCTTCATGAATGGCTCAGACCACCTGGAACCGCAAGCTGGACTGCCGGAGACGATCGAGGCCGCGAATGAACTATTGACCCACATTAACCCTGAGCACGAGAAGATTCTCACACGGTATGGACCTCTCGAACAAAATGGGCAGGTGAAGCACTTCGACAGCATTAAAGTGCATATCGGCACGCTACCCCAATATATTGAGGCTATTCAGCAGCAGATCGAGCGTTCGCCAGATACCTCCTTACAGACACTCAGCGGCGAGATGCGCAGTAGCCAGTATGCGCATTTGTTACCGGCCGTCTTGTCGACACGCATGTGGATAAAACAGCAGAATACAGCAACGGAACATCTGCTGGAGCGATGGGTAGAACCGCTGACCGCCTGGACATGGAAGCTGGGAGCGCCTTATCCAAAGGATTTAGTGAAACTGGCCTGGAAATACTTACTGCAGAACCATCCACATGATAGCATTTGCGGCTGTAGTATTGACCAGGTACATCGAGAAAATAGCGTCCGCTTTGCGCAGAGCCAGCAGATTGGAGAGAGCCTGGTTGCCCAGGCATTGCAACATCTTGCATCTGTTACTGACACGCGGGCACCTGCACACATACATAGTCAAAGACCAGATAAAGATCATGAAGCTCTTCCAATTGTTGTATTTAACCCGGCACCCGGGCCGCGCACAGAAGCAGTGCAGATTGTAACACAACTTCCAGGCTCATTAAAGCACGCCGTTATTGTCGATGAGCGCGAAATGCATATGCCCTATCATATTGTCAATCGTTGGCGGCAGGAGCTCGGTTCGATGCAGCTCTCCAGGGAAACGATAGCAGCAGCGGTTGCATTGATGGGAGCACATGCTCCAGGTGATTTCATCAATATGGCTCAGACAGCGATGTCCAGTATGCTTGGTCAACCTGAAAACACGTACGTGATTACTCGTGTTAACATTGAGGAGGGGCAACAACCCGGAGTGGTATCTATTGAAGTGATAGTTACTCGTTCTGGGAATGTCACCGTCAAAACACAGGAGCTTCAGGTCGTTGAACGCCAGATACTGACACTCCTGGAACGTGAAGATATCAACGTGTTGGAGTTCACAGTCATAGACGGGTGGCGGCAGACAATCGATTTCATCGCTGCCGGTCTCCCTGCCTACGGACTGAAAACCTACTGGATCTATCCACACGGTTTGCAAGATGAGGGGAAGCCATCAGCATCGACCAGCTCTCCGCCCGGGCAAGAACAAGGGAAAGCCTCGACGCCTCTTTTCATCGAAAACGAGTTTTTCACTGTTGAAGCGAACCAGGTAGATGGCACACTGACTGTAACTGACAAACAAACCGGGGCAGTCTTCACGGGACTCAACCGCTTTGTGGATGGTGGAGATAGAGGTGACCTGTATACGTACTGTCCACCAGAGCATGATTTGCTTATCAACGAGCCAGTGGAACCTCCGAAGATCGAACTGGTTAGTTCGGGACCTGTCCGTTTCACCTTGCGCATCAGTGGACTCTGGTCATTACCGAACGCTTGCTCCTCTTCTCGCGACGAACGGAGCGCTCAAATGACGGTCTGTCCCATCGTCAGTGAAGTGTCCCTAACACCGGGAGCGCATCGTATTGATATTCATACCAGTGTAGAAAATACGGCAAAAGATCACAGATTACGTGTGACTTTCCCTCTACCATATACAGTAGAGAACGCTGCTGCGGAAGGCACCTTCGAGGTACGTTCACGACCACTGGCCGCGTCTCGCTCCGAAGATGTCGCAGAATGGTTAGAAGAGCCGGTCAATACCTTCCCACAAAAGCGCTTTGTGGATGTGAGCAATGGGACGATGGGGTTGGGAGTGCTCAATCGCGGTTTACCAGAGTACGAGATCGTGCAGGATGAAGCGGGCCAGATGGCAGTAGCAGTAACGCTCCTACGCTGTGTGGAATGGCTTTCGCGCGGTGATCTCGCAACACGCCGGGGGCATGCAGGCCCAATGGAACTGACACCAGAGGCTCAATGCCTGGGACATCACGAATTTGATTATGCGCTGGTGCCACATAGCGGCGATTGGGAGGCAGACGGAGCGCTTGTATTACGAGAGGCACAGGCATTTAATACGCCCGTGCGTGTACTGGTATCCGAACAGCACGAGGGCCAGCTGCCTTCACAAGCTATACTTGTCGAGGTTGAACCGCGCACACTGGTAGTCAGCGCGATCAAGCAAAGCGAGACGGGGCAGGGTGTGATTGTACGTGTCTACAATCCGCTAAGTCATGCAGTAGAGGCCAGCCTGCGACC
>JBKPAZ010000073.1:0-9508 GCA_046726655.1 Chloroflexota bacterium | reverse complement strand
TACAAACATGGCATTAACGGAGCTGATACGGCCGCGAAACTCATCCGGCGTTGTGAGCTGTATGATCAGGCCGCGCAGAATCATGCTAACCATATCTGCCGCGCCAGCTCCGGCGAGGAAGAGCACTCCAAGCCACAGGGGAGTAGGAGAGAGACCAAACGCCACGATGCATAGGCCCCAGACAATGATCGCAAGCACAACTCCCAGACCCTGGCGGGTTATGCGCCCAATCAGTCCGGTGAAAGGCGCAAGGGCAACCGCGCCAATAGAAGTTGCCGCTATTAATATGCCAAGTCCTTGTGGGCCAATATGCATAATATCACTGGCATAGACCGGTAGAAGCGAACGTGGCGAACCAAAGAACGTGGCGAAAAAGTCGAGTGAGAGCACAGCCAGGATCACCGGGTGCGCGCGCAGGAATTTCATGCCATCTACAAGCGCGCCTATGCCTGCCTGCGCTCGCTTTTCGGCAGGGATACGAGGTACTACCATCAGCAGCAATGATCCGATAACGACGAAATACGAAATGACATCGAACCAGTAGGTATTTGCAATCCCTATCCATGCAATGGCGAAGCCACCAGCAGTCGGGCCAATGATAGAGGTCAACTGCATCATGACCATGCTCAGCGACAGGGCATCGGACATCTCCTCACGGCGCACCAGGGTGGGAATCATTGCCTGCCGGGTTGGAAATTCAAACGAGGAAACGCTGGCAGCTATCAAGACAACAATATAAATGATGACTACATTAATCACATGAAAGACCGTACACAGCGCCAGCACGGCTGACGTCAATGCGAGTACTATCTCGATCACAATCAGCAATTTGCGCCGGTCAAACACATCTGCAAAGACCCCACCCACTAAGGAAAAGATCAAACGCGGGATCGCCTGTACAAGCCCAATCAAACCTAAGGCAATGGCTGAATGAGTGAGCAGATAGACCTGCCATGCAACAACAACTACCTGCATTTGCGTTCCTGCTGAAGAGATCAACTGTCCCCAGAAGAGCAGCGAATAGTTGCGATTGCGCAGCACTCTCCAGGGTCCAAGCGAACGTTTAGGGGGAAGAGCAACTTCAGCGGTAGTTGTTGAGGCCATTTGACTACGTTGATCGGTAACAGCTTCTCTTTGCGGTTCGGTCTTCATGCCTTAAATAGCTCACATCTATCCATAGTACGACAGTGCAATACTTTAGAAAGTATACCATGGGGAACTATTTGTGCCGAATCAGCCAGAAAGGCTTGAGATGAGTGCGTTTTAGTAGAGAAGCTGTGCTATCACGAGCATACGCTCTTACTATGGATGAGCCTGGCAAGCCGCTTCGTCGTATAGTAGGGGCGTACCCTTGCGGTCGCCCTCGGCCTCGGGCTAGGGTAATCACCCCGCTGCGGTCGCCCTCGGGCTGGGGTAATGGCTCGGGCTGGGCTAATCACCCCGCTGCGGTCGCCCTCGGGCTGGGCTAATCACCCCGCTGCGATTGCCTTCACAAGCCGCTTCGTAGCATAGTAGGGGCGTACCCTTGCGGTCGCCCTCGGGGTGATCCCTCACGCTTCCACAATACTGGGTAGTACAATCACTTCTTGCCCAGGTTTAAGCAATGTTTTTAGGCCATCATCGCCTTGGATCAGTTCATTGTTGACAAAAATCTGGACGTGATTTCGTACATGGCCATGCTCGGTACACAGATGCTCCCAGACCTGGTGATGTTGGTGCTCTAACTCATGCAGAAGTTGCTCTACAGTACCGGCTTGCAAAAGTAACTGACTTTTACCCCCACTATAGGCGCTTAACGTCGATGGTAAGCGCAGCATCACCGTCGATTTTCCTTCACCATCCATTTTATTCATTTTCTACAGAGAACGATTCGCATGAAATCCATAGCGGAAACAATCGTTGCGCTTCATCAAAAGTGCCTTTCATGTTGCCAACGTGGAGTATACTCCTAAGCAACGCTGCTTGCAAGTAAATTTATGTAACATCTATGAATTATTGGCTAGGAAATTTGTATGAAATGTAGGGGCGGGGCTTGCCCCCGCCCGGCTTGCCCCGCCATTATTACGACCTAAAAAACTCTGCAACCAATGTGGGGAATGGACGTTTGCTCCCACCAGTATCACTCCCGCCTATTCGCAAGTCCAACATATCTTTTTGCCGTTTCTACCGCCTCCGCCACAGATTTCACAACCGTAGCCCCCGCATGCAACAAGTCACGCACCAATTTCGTGCCCTCGCCATTGGTATAGTCACGACTGGCTATACCTGTTTGCTGTAACACTCCATCGCTGACATAAGTATTGTCAGGGATGGATTGCTCTTCACCATTAGTATTGGTAACAGCTACGACCGGAGCAAGCAGGAGAACCTTTATACCATTGTGGGCTGCTGTTAGCGCCTCTTGCAGTAAGGCAAGATTGCCTGGACCAACAAACATCGGGCAAAGCATCAACAGTGTTACCTTCTCCAGGCTCTTCTGTACTTGCTCTAATGTTGCCGCTGAGATTGGTGCGTAGGGTTGCTCTGTGATTACCTCGCTTGCCAGGCGCAGCGCCAGGGCATGGTCACTATCGCCCACGTTGAGAGCACCCGCAATGAAAGGAATGTGTGCATCTGCTAATGCGCGCATCAATCTCTCGCCAGAACCCCCACCAGCCATAACAAACACTTGAGACTGCGCCTCCTCTTCGCGTTCGTCTTCTACAGTCTCGAATCCTGGAGGCAAGACACTTAAATGCTCCGCGCCCCGCAGGATGCCTACCTGCACATCAATCCCGTATACTCGCCTGAGCAGGTGTGGTTCTAAAACCTCGGCAGGACCAGCGTCGGCCACTATACCGCGCTGGAAGAGCACGAGACGAGGAAAATAGCGTGCTGCCAGGTTCAGGTCATGCATGGCAGCAATTACAGTCATGCCCCGTTCGCGGTTAAGTCGCTGCACCAGCTCAAGCATATCAATCTGGTATTTGATGTCGAGATGCGCTGTCGGTTCATCAAGCAGCAGCAATGTAGGTTGTTGTGCCAGTGCCATCGCTACCATGACTCGTTGTCGTTCGCCGCCGCTCAATTCATTGAAGATACGCCCGGCAAGCGGAGTGATATCGGCAGCGTGCATTGCATCCTGAACGATATGTGCATCCTGATTGGTTCTTGATCCTAACAAGTTGACATAGGGGGTGCGTCCCAGGCTCACCATCTGCTCAACGCTAAAAGCGAAAGGCACATGTAATTCCTGGGGAACCACGGCGATATTCCGCGCAATGCCGCGCCTTCCCCAATCTTGTAAATCTCGTCCCTCCAACACAATTTTTCCCTGCTGCGGACGCAAGACACCGCTCACCAGGCGAAGCAAGGTAGTTTTACCCGATCCATTTGGCCCCAGTAGTCCGACCATTTCACCTTTGCGAACCTGTAGATGCACATTGTAGAGAAGTGGCTCGCGTTCATATCCAAAGGTAATGCCCTTTACCTCTAATAAGGTGGGTAAGTTGGGCGCAATGAGCTGCGCCCCCACATGAGTATCTACCATCGGTACGCTCGCTTATTGTTTCTGAGCAGGTATAGGAAAAAGGGCGCACCCACGAGCGCAGTGAAAACGCCCACCGGCAATATGGCAGGCGCTATCACTACACGCGCCAGCAGATCAGCCAGTGTCAGAAAAATCGCGCCCCCCAGCGCGGAGGCCGGAAGAAGTAAGCGGTGGCGCGGACCAAGTAAGAGCCGCATTACGTGGGGCGTCACCAGTCCAACAAAGCCAATCAACCCGCTTATGGAGACAGCCGCAGCCGTTAAAAGCGACCCAACCATGATGATCAGCAATTTGTAGCGCTCGACATGTAATCCAAGGTGCGCCGCGCTCTCCTCACCCAACCCGAAGGCATCCAGCACAGTCGAGAGCATCAGTGAGAAGACCATACCGGCAAAAGTGATCATGCCAACCACAATAATTGGCGACCAGCTCGTTACAGCTATACCGCCGGAGAGCCAGTTAAACAGGGCCTGCACTCCAAACTGAGCATTCGGGCTAAGTGTCAAAATGAGTGTCTGAAACGCTACCAGGACAGCATTCATGATCACACCGGCCAATAACAATGTCACGACGGGAGTTTGACCCCCGGCACGAGCGATAGCATAAACGAGCATCACCGTCAGCATAGCGCCTGCAAATGCCAGCAGAGGCGCCAATGGGAAAAACGAGCCATAGACAGCGTCAAACGGCAGCACAAAAGCTATAGCCGCTCCCAATGCCGCGCCAGACGAGGTACCGATGAGATAGGGGTCCGCCAGGGGGTTGCGTAACATGCCTTGAAAAAGAACGCCTGCGACAGCCAGCGCAGAACCGACTAGAGCTGCCCCAATAACGACGGGCATACGTACCTGCCACACAATCACTTCGGCAGTAGCATCCCACTGCCGGGCAAAATGGAACAGACCGGTACCATTCAATAGAATTTGTGTGATGGTACCGAAAGGAATAGGCACTGAACCAAAACTTACCGCAAGCACAATGACAACAAGCAACAGGCAGCTCAACGCCAATAAGAGGAGCGGCGCAGGCAGCGCCCGCACACCTCCTCGAAGCCGTTTCAGCTCAGTTTTTTGTGTCGCCAGTTTCATTTATCTCGTCTCACTAATTCAGGACGACAAAACCAGGGCAATAATCGTAATTAGGTGTCTCAGACGGAGTGGAGATAGAATTTTGACTGGTTCCTCCACAAGCTGTGAGCAAGATGAGAAGGAAAAGCAGTAACGACAGAGAAAAGATGACACGAGAGCGCATAGTGTTAAACCTCCGAGACAAGTTAACCCTCGCAGTCACCTCGCGTGGGACGGAGGTCAACCAGAAGACATAGGCGAAACGCTTCGCCTCACTCAGGCCATCGATGTCCCGGCGGCTCGCTCCTCTTACGCGAAGGATCATGAGCATGGTGCATCGGGCAGGTCTCCTGGCTCCTGGCTACAAACGCTTTTCACCTGACCTTCCCATCCCATTCAATAGCGGGACAGTGGCTTGTTCTCGTTTGATAAGAGAGTGAGTGGCTCACCAGTTACAGTAGCGCGACTGCGTCGGATTCACACCGACTTCCCAATTCTGCCCGAGCATCCGGCTCAGGCCACCCGATGACAACTGTAGATATCCGGCTGTATAGTTCAGCCGATAACGTATTATAGACTAGTTTGCTTTGCGCGGTCAATCCCGGAACTGTGCTCACATCTTCTTTTCTGGCAGCGTTAAAACGCTTTCTGCTGCATCAACTATGCGATCAGACGGAGTACCCTGAGCCAGGGGAAGCTTGATGATGACCGTGGTTCCCTGCTCGGGAACGCTCGTCAGAGTCAGCGTGCCGCCATGCACCACTGCGATACTCCGCGCGATAGAAAGTCCAAGGCCAGTGCCTCCCGCCTCACGCGAGCGGGACTTGTCCACCCGGTAGAAGCGTTCGCCCAGGTGCGGCAGGTGCTCGGCTGCAATGCCAATCCCGCTATCGGACACCTCCAGAAGAGCGTATTTATCTTGTATCGCGGTGCGCATAGTGACGCGACCACCCGGCCGGTTGTATTTGATCGCGTTGTCGAGCAGCACGAGTACTCCTTGTTCCAACAGCGTCGAATCTCCAATCACCAATGCTGGATCATTGGATTCTACCTGCACACCGATCCCCTTCTGGTCGGCCAGGGCTTGAACTCGCCGCGCCCCTGAGAGTGCCACATCAGTGAGGTTCACCACTTCGTGCTCACGGTGAGTGGAATTATTATCCAGCCGGGCCAGGGTCAACATGTTGGTCGCCAGGGTCGACATATGGTTCGCTTCAGTGACGATATCCTCTAACAGCGCCGCATCTTCTGTCGCCAGCTGCGCGCGGCTGCGCAACAGGACTTCGGCATCCGCGCGCAGCAGGGTCAGCGGCGTGCGGAGTTCGTGCGCGGCATCAGCAATGAAGCGTTGCTGGTTTGTCCAGGCCAACCGGGCCGGTACCAGCGCACGATCCGCCAGGAACAGCCCGCCCAGTCCTGCGCCGAGTAGTGTCATTCCCCCAATGGTGAGTAACAGCACAAGCAGCAAAGACAGTGCGCTTTCCTGCGCCTGGATGAACTCACCTAACACCACCACACCAACGTACCCATCGCCCGTTGGGTTTGGAACCGCCACCGCATAGCGATAGATCTGCCCAATTGTACCTCCTCCATCGACCGTATCGTACGCCCAGCCCGCTTGTAAGGCCGTCTTCGCTAGAGTATTGCTAAGAAAAGCTGGTGGAAGATTTGCCGTATTTGCGTTTTGCTGCAAGGTGCCATTCTGGTCAAAGCAAGCAACCATCTCAGATTGAGGCCCTCCCTGGTCAGGAGGGGGAGGGCCAAACCGACCTGTAGAGAAGAATGGTGAGCAGGCGCGATCGTGCGAGCCTGTGAGCCAATCAACCGCGTGCCCACGAGCATGCATTTCGGTGCTGGCCTCAACCGGATTGAGGAGGAAGTATCGAGCTCCAAAGTAGAGCACCACACAAAACAATACAAGCGCAGCGCCCAGGACCAGGCTGTACCAGAGCGTTAAGCGAATGCGTAGCCCCTGAAACAGCGCCGCCTCTGGCCCCTGAGAAAGGCGACCCTTCCTTCGCCACAGGGGCCACCAGGCAAACCTGCTCCCGTTCATGCTGTTGCTCCTTCGTTTCTGTGCTACGCTTCGATCTTATAGCCCACGCCCCGCACGGTCTTAATTAACGGACGCGAGAAACCCTGGTCGATCTTGTCACGCAGATAGTGAATATAAATATCCACGACATTCGAGAGCGCCTCCATGTCATAGCGCCACACGGCGTCAACGATTTGGGTGCGCGTGAGCACCCGGCCAGGATGGCGCATCAGGTATTCCAGCAGGGCAAACTCTTTGGCCGTTAACTCTATGATGCGTCCATCACGACGCGCTTCATGCCCCACAAGGTCGAGCGTCAGATCGCCTACACTAAGTCGCGGATTCTCGTCAAAACGATGATCTCGGCGGCGTAGCAAGGCATTGATGCGTGCCAGCAACTCCTCCATTGCAAAGGGCTTGGTTAGGTAGTCATCGGCGCCTACATTGAGACCCGTGACACGGTCCTCCACCGATCCGCGTGCCGTGAGCATGAGCACGGGCGACATAATACGTTCCGCACGCATCTGGCGGCAGATCTCGAGTCCATCGAGTCCAGGCAGCATCACATCCAGAATTACGACATCATACGTATCACTCAGCGCAAGATCAAGGCCAGTGTGCCCGTCGTGAGCAAGATCGACAGTATGACGCTCCTCCAGCAGGACGCGACGCAGCAGAAACGCCAGGCGCTGCTCGTCTTCCACCACAAGTATGTGCATCGGTCCGCTCCTTTCATCCAACTTCTATTTCCTATGAGTAAAAGTTCTCTGCCGGTGATTGGCAGACCACTCTTAACTCTATTATATCGCATGAAGATTGGAAACAGATTGGAAAAATGAGAAGTTTCTCATATCCATTTTTCTTGCGTCTTCCCCCTGCTCTGTGGTATACTCACATCCTGGCGGGAGACGTGTCTCGCGCTTACATGATCATGCATCAAATACACACGCTCTTTGATCGACGAAAGCCCTGGTGTACCTCGATCTGACTCATTGAAGATACAGTGGTAGGGGCTATGTGAAGAAATGCTTTCACCCATGACCTTGTATATAGGAACCCTTGCGTTGATAAGAAAAGAGCGGAGGATCAAAAAGGGAGGATCCGTTTTTTGGCAAACATTATCTCGATGAAGCAGCTTCTCGAAGCAGGCGTTCACTTTGGGCACCAGACCCGTCGCTGGAACCCCAAAATGGCACCTTTCATTTTCATGGATCGCAACGGCATCCATATCATCGACTTGCAGCAGACGGTGACGCGCCTGAATGAGGCGTATAAGTTTGTAGAACAGCTCGCCGCTGAGGGTGGAACCATTTTGTTTGTGGGCACCAAGAAGCAAGCGCAGGAAGCTGTAGCTGAAGAAGCCAGGCGTTGTGGCATGTACTACGTCAACCAACGCTGGCTGGGTGGTATGCTGACAAACTTCCAGACCATTCAGTTGCGTATTCGCTACCTGCGCGAGTTGGAGACCCGTCGCGATCGGGGCGATTTCGATCGC
This sequence comes from Chloroflexota bacterium, assembly GCA_046726655.1. Lineage (GTDB taxonomy): Bacteria > Chloroflexota > Ktedonobacteria > Ktedonobacterales > Ktedonobacteraceae > DATMNR01. Next base: position 1,382 of record JBKPAZ010000073.1, on the reverse strand, counting down.
CTGCCTAAAAAAGAAGTGCAGCATTTGCAAGACGACATCACGCGCCTTGAGCGCATCCTGGGCGGTATCAAAGATATGCGGCGCCTGCCCAATGCCATCTTCATTATTGATACACGCAAGGAACGTACCGCTGTACTGGAGGCTCGCCGCCTGGATATTCCCATCATCGCTCTTGCTGACACAAACAGCGACCCCGATGAGATTGATTATCCTATCCCTGCCAATGACGACGCCATTCGCGCTGTGCGCTTGCTGAGCGCCAAAATCGCCGATGCCGTCATTGAAGGTCGTCGCGAACTGGAAGCTCAACAGAAAGACATTGAACCGCAGGAAGTTGAAGCTGGTGCGCCTGAAGAGCCTTCCGAGGTTATCGGTAAAGTAGAAAGCGGTTCTATCTCTACTCCAGCTGAAGTAGAAATGGTGCAAGAGACCCCGGAAATATCTGCTGAACCTGAACTCGTTGCGGAAGAGGCAAAGTAGGAACGGCGGCTCTCGCACGCAAGGCCACCCTGGACCTATCTTAAGATCAGATACCCAGAGCCTGCATCGTCCCCAGGGTACGATCAGGCTGGGACATATCTTCAACTCAGAGGCGGGAGATAGGACCGTGTTCCTTCTCCCGCTTCATAGTGTATTGTAGAGCGAATATATAGTATACCATTCTTGTCAAGCACTCAGGGACCAAAAAAGATGGACAGCAGCGATTGTGCTTTCATCAAAAACCTGAGTATCATACAACAGGAAGATTGAGGAGTAAACAGTTATGGACTACACTGCTGCTGACGTCAAGAAGTTGCGCGACGAAACAGGAGCAACATTTGCCGATAGCAAGAATGCATTAACCGAGTCGAAGAACTGGGGTGAAGCTGTCAAATGGCTCGAAGCCAGGAGCGGTCACAAAGCTGAGAAAATGATGGCGGCTGGTCGTGAAACCAAGCAAGGAGGTATCTTCTCCTATATCCATCATAATCACAGTCTGGGCGTCTTGCTAGAGCTGAACTGCAGCACCGACTTTGTTGCTCGCAGCGAGAGTTTTCGCCAGTTGGCAAGTGATCTTGCCAAGCAAATCGCGGGTGTTGCCCCTAAATACATCAACCTCGCAGACGTGCCAGCTGAAGTCGTTGAAGAGGCTCGCAGCGCCATTCTGGAAGATCCATCGCTGGAACGCGTTCCAGAAGCAAAGCGCGCCGAGGTCATAAACAACAAGCTTAACAAGCTATTGGGTGAGCAGGTACTGATGATGCAGCCCTGGGTCAAGGATGAGACAATCATTGTGGGCGACCTTGTGAAAAAGGTGATTGCCGAAACAGGTGAGAATATTGTATTGCGACGCTTCAGTCGCTTTGCACCTGTCTCTTATACACATCTGACGCTGCCGACGA
>JBKPAZ010000072.1:0-6071 GCA_046726655.1 Chloroflexota bacterium | reverse complement strand
AGTGATGGCAGACTGCGCTGGTGGGACCTGCCGAGCGGAGCGTGCCTGCGTGTGCGAGAAGCCCATCAGGGGACGGTGCAGGCCCTCAAGGTGAGCCCCGATGGCAAAAGAATCGCCAGTTGCGGCGATGATGGGGCCATCCGGCTCTGGGATGTGCACAGCGGCGAACCCCTACGCACCCTGCGTCGCGACCGGCCCTACGAGCGCCTCACGATCACGGGCATCCGGGGTCTGACCGAGGCCCAAAAGGCGTCGCTGTGCGCCCTGGGGGCCCTGGAGGACGAGGCGGATGAGGAGAGCAGCCGCCCCGAGCAGACAGCCGAGCTCTAGCCGCGGCGAGTGGCTGGGCGAGCGAAATGCGTGCCCCCCAATGACCTTGAGAAGCCGCACTAGACTCCTCTGATAGATTTTTGCACGAATCCTAGGCCTGCCTCACTCTGATCTCATAATGCTTTGATAGAGTGTATCGTACCCTGACGAGGTGCCTTTATGACTCCTTTTCTCGCCGCTTCTCCAACCACTTCTTAATGCTTGCTTCTTTCCCCTGGTGCCCAGGCTCGTAGTAGTGACGTCCTTTCAGACTCTCAGGTAAATACTCCTGGAGCTGGACGGCTGGAGGCCTCTCAGAATCCTCTATCTGCATGTCTTTGTAGTAGTCGTGCGCGTATTTGTAATCCTTGCCATAATCGAGGTCTTTCATCAGCTGTGTAGGAGCATTGCGAATCCAGAGAGGAACGGGATCATTGCGCGTCTGCTGCACGTCTTCTTGCACGCGGCTGTAGGCCTCGTATAAGGCATTACTTTTGGGTGCGGTTGCAAGGTGTACTACTGCTTGTGCCAGAGCGAGGTTCGCCTCTGGTAGACCCACAAAATGCACTGCCTGTTGCGCTGCCACACACACCAGCAGAGCTTGAGGATCAGCCATACCTACATCTTCGGAGGCAAAGCGGATCAGGCGACGCACGATGTAGAGCGGATCTTCGCCTGCTTCCAGCATGCGTGCCAGCCAGTATAATCCTGCATCCGGGTCAGAGCCACGCAACGCCTTATGCAGGGCAGAGATGGTGTCGTAATGCTGGTCGCCGCCCTTGTCGTAGAGCAATGCGCGGTGTTGCATCACGTCCTCAACCGTAGAAAGCGTGATATGTACTGGTGTATTTGCTCTTGATGCTTCACCGCCTGCCTGTGCTGCCAGTTCAAGCACGTTCAGAGCGATGCGAGCATCGCCGTTGGCAAAGACGGCCATCTGCTGTAACGCTTCCTCGTCTATGGTAATGCTCCGTTGACCTAAGCCGCGCTCTTTATCTGCCAGGGCGCGCCGGAGGATAGTTAATATTTGTTCTTCGGTCAGGCCTCTCAGTACGAAGGTGCGCGAACGGGATAAGAGAGCTGAAATTACCTCAAAGCTCGGGTTTTCTGTCGTTGCTCCAATCAGCGTAACAACGCCGCGTTCGACGTGTGGTAAGACAGCATCCTGTTGTGCTTTGTTGAAGCGATGAATTTCATCGATAAACAGGATAGTGCGTTGCCCGGAGAACTGTCTCAGCTTCCTGGCATCTTCCACCACCTTTCGCAGATCGGCCACACCTGCTGAGACGGCACTGAGTGAGACGAAATGGGCGTGGGTCAGGCGAGCAATCACTTCTGCTAATGTCGTTTTGCCACTGCCTGGAGGGCCCCATAAGATCATCGAGGGAATGCGATCTTCTTCAATGCTGCGGCGCAGTACTCGCCCAGGCGCTAGAAGATGATCTTGCCCAAGAATCTCGTCTAATGTGCGTGGACGCATACGAGCCGCAAGTGGCTCGCCAGTGGGTGTATTCTTTTTTGTGGATGGAGTGATGTCCGACCCGAAAAGGGATGATTGATCTGGCATGATAGTACTCTTTTTACTCTTTGTTAGTTTCTTTCAACAAAGCCTCAACCTCTTCCGTCGTCGGAAGCGAGGGCAAAGCACCCAGGCGTGTTACAGCTACAGCGCCAGCAGCGCTTGCCCAGCGCAGCGCCTCCGGCATCGGCATACTTTCCGCAAGTTTCGTCGCCAAAGCTCCACAGAATGTATCCCCTGCTGCCGTCGCGTCTACCTGCGTCACCGGGATAGTACGAATCCATCGATGGGAGAACTGTCCTTCGTTGCTCCCGTTCGTACTCCAGACACAGCCTTGTGCGCCCAGGGTGATAATAATGTGCTTCACGCCTTTCGCGAGGAGTTTTGTTGCAGCCCGCCTTACACCCTGGGGTGTATCCACAGTGGTTTCTGCGAGTCCAGCCGCCTCACTCTCGTTGACAACGAGTATATCTACAGATGTGAAGAGTTCAAGCGGGATTGGTTCGCGAGGGACGGGGGCTGCGTTGAAGATCGTTGTTATGCCCGCGCTGTGCGCAGACCTCAGTCCCGCGGCAATTGTAGCCATACGCATCTCGCATTGGGCCATGAAAATGCGTGTATCTGCCTGGGTAGGAGATTGTAAGAGAAAGGATTGGATAGCTTCCTCAACCATTTCGGCGGTCAGGGCAAGGTTGGCACGCGGCAAAACGATGATGGCATTCTGACCGGTGTCTGTGCCGATCATGACGCAGGCGGTACCGGTGCCGGTGTTGTGATCGCGTGTTAGATGTGAATTGTCGATGCCTTCATTGGAAAGTGCAGAAGAGAAAGAATCCCCGAAAACATCAGTGCCGACACGCCCAATCAAACGAACGCTGGCGCCCAATCGTGCCGCAGCTACTGCCTGGTTGAATCCCTTCCCACCAAGAAAAGTAGCAAAATCGTCACCGATAACTGCCTCACCAGGGAGTGGCAGACGTGGCGCACGTGCGACAAGATCGGTAATAGTGCTGCCGAGGACTATAACTGTACCCATGTGCAATTTCCCTCTACATACCATCTGGCTTTCTTTAATGACCACGAATCGCAGTGGGACGGATGCGCAGGGCTACCGAATAGACCGCTGCGAATTTTCCTGGCGTAGCATAAAGCCTGGCGATGAAATTACGATATTTTTCCACGTAGGTGGGCAAGCGATCCGCGGGTGGATCACCGGTACTCACATGCGCTTCGCCAGTGATGACGATAATATTACCTCCAGTACCATTCCCATCAAAATTGAGGGATATCCTGGGATTCTGTTGCAAATGCAGCAGGCGTTTGGCGTCTGCCCGGCTGTAAATAAGGACCGTTGAAGTAGTTTCATCCCACAAAAACCAGACAGGAGTCGGTTGTGGCATGCCCTTCGCGTCGACGGTTGTGAACCAGATTAAGTGTTCGTCACGCAGCCGACGAGCGACCCTTTCACCGAATGATGTTGATGGGTCTGGAAGTTGAAATGTCATAGTGTTACTTTGCTCTCTCTTAGAAATACAATGCCAGCCAGCGCTCTTTCGTTGGCTCACTGCACATTATAACCTAATGGTGCCGTGTGATGTATAGCCTACCTACATGGTGGTTCCACAAAAGGGCGACACAAGCGTCCCCACCCTACTCCACACCGCCCCTACATCGTGCTTACAGGATCGATGTCAACTTCCCATCCAGGAGTGTCGATTACTCTTAGCAGTGGGTGCAAATCAGGCCCACGCGCAATCATTTGCCAGCGATACTGTCCGCGTATGCGCTCCATCACAGCAGGCGCTGGGCCAACAATGTCGGTTTGCTCCAAACCTAATCGATCAATCCATTGATCTAACGTTTCGCGCAGCAGCAGCGCCTCGTTTTGGGCACGGCGGCGGGTCTTATGGCTGTAAGTAAACTTGACGAACTGGCGAAATGGAGGATAGCCATAGCGCTGCCGTGCCTCAATCTCTGCTGCATAAAATTCGTGGTAATCGTGACGTGATGCCGCTTCGATAGAAAAATGCTGCGGGTTGAAGGTTTGAATAATAACCTTTCCTGCCTCTTCCCCACGACCTGCGCGCCCTGCAACCTGGGTGAGCAGGGTAAATGCTCGTTCAGAGGCTGAAAAATCGGGTAACATCAGGGCGATATCAGCCGAAATGACCCCCACCAGCGTGACCCCGGGCAGGTCAAGACCTTTCGCAATCATCTGCGTACCAACCAGTATATCGGCCTCGCGATTGGCGAAGCGGTCGAGTAGTTGCTCATGCGCTCGCCGATGTTTGGCCGTATCGCGATCCCAGCGCAGCAGCCGTGCCGAGGGAAAGAATCGCGCAATGGTGTCTTCCACTTTCTCTGTCCCCAGGCCAAAGTAACGTATGCTTGGGCTATTACACTGTGGGCAGAAGTGCAGCACGTTGTTTTCTCCATTGCAGTAATGGCAGAGCAGAATACGCTCGGTTGAATGATATGTCAGTGGCGTATCGCAGTGGTCACACATCGCTACAAATCCGCACTCGCGACACAATACGCAGCTTGCGGCGCCGCGCCGGTTCAAGTAGAGAATAGCTTGCTGGCCTTTGTTCAAAACCTGCTCAAGCTCACTTTGCAAGCGGCGGCTAAAAATACTGGTGTTGCCTGAATGCAGTTCGTTGCGCAGGTCAATTATCTCAACAGGTGGGAGGTCTGCGCCGATACGATTGCGCAACTCGACTAATTGGTACTCACCGCGTTCTGCATGAAAGAAGGACTCTACCGAGGGTGTAGCGCTGCCGAGGACTACCGGGATATGGAGTAATTGTCCCAGGAAGATGGCCGCGTCCCGCGCGTGATAGGTTGGCCTGCGATCGTTTTGCTTATAGGCTGGCTCGTGCTCTTCATCAAGTATAATGATGCCAAGATCGGGCAGTGGTGAGAAAAGCGCTGAACGCGAACCGATTACTACATCAACCTTGCCTGCGCGGATGCGCCGCCATTCGTCGTAGCGTTCTCCATCCGAAAGTTCGCTGTGGATAACAGCGACCCTGTCCGGGAAACGGGCCACGAAACGCAAAATCGCCTGCGCGGTGAGGGCAATCTCCGGTACAAGCACGATGCCGCGTTTGCCCTGCGCGATGATCGCTGCCAGCACCTGAAGGTAGACCTCGGTTTTGCCACTGCCTGTGACGCCGTGAAGTAGGATGGGGGCGATTTGTTTGGCAGGAGATAATCCATTCCATATGTGGTCTACTGCTGCCTGCTGATCAGGTGTCAGTGGAAGTGACGAAGTGGCTGGGATAACACGACCTGATAAAGGACTGCGTTGGACTTCGATTTCCTCAATGGAGATAATATTCTCACGCACAAGTTTCTGCAACTGTGCAGGGGATAATCCACTGGCCTTGCAGAGCATACCTGGTGTCCAATATGCACCGGTGCTGGACTTACCTCTTTCGTAACATAGCAGGTCGATTGCAGCTAATCGACGCTGCGCTAATCGTCCCAGGCGATTCTGGGGTGTGAGCGTGAAGACATCCGATGAGCCAGGAATAGCCCATGGGTCGGGAACATTTTTTTGAGGCCGTCTTCTTACGTTATCAGCAGCCATGGGGATACTTCCAGGTTCGGGGAGGCTCTTTTCCAATTGTGCCCGGGTTTGCCGGTGCCATAACTCCAGCGTCTCACCCTGGGCGATGAGCCGCACGATACGCTTATGGCGTGCGCGAGTAGTTGGAGCATGCAGTGTGGCTTCACGCTCGATAACGCCGCTCGACAACGCCTCCTGTATTATTTCCTTCGCCAGCTTTGGTCCCAGCATCTCCTTCAAGCGTTCAATGTCAATCTCTCCATCCGCCAGCAGCAAGCCGATAAGGGCGCGGTGACGTGTCAATGTGGGTTGGTCTAGTGTCTCGTTAGTTGCCAGGTCTTCGCTGTTTATCAGGTGCAACACGACTTTTGAGCGCTGCATCAAGCCTGGAGGTAGCATCATTACGGCAACCTGCGCAAGGGGTGAAACATAATATGCAGCCAACCACTCCGCTAGCGTTCGCTGGTGGCGTAGTAAGGCTGGTTCAGGATCCAGGACGCGGGAGATGGGACGGAGGATGGGGGCATTATTTGTAGGTTGGGTGCCAGCGAGCCGGGTATCATCAGGTTGGGTGCCATCAAACCGGGCGACCCCCACCGGGGGCCCAAAAATTTTTTTTTTATAAGTTGGTTTTTGGAAAATTATTGGGGGCCCAGGAGGTGGGCCGGGGGT
>JBKPAZ010000071.1:0-7740 GCA_046726655.1 Chloroflexota bacterium | reverse complement strand
TACGGTGACATTGGATTGAGCACCGAATCGCTTTTGCGAAGATCATCCTGCATCACGAAAATCTGGATGAAGACGCTGCTGTGAACGATGCACCCTTGCCCGTTTTGATCCGTCACCTGCACGGTGAGCACCCGTGTGAGTTTTGCTCCCGCCGGTATACTTCTCATATCAAATTCGATATCGATAGAATGCACCGTGTGGTTGAGCACATCGCCTTCGATGATCCAGACGACCTGCAAGGGTTCCTGCATGCCCTCTGTTTTGAGTCGGTAGTAGCCTTTCACTGGTCTACCTGCAGCATACGACTTGGTGACTTGCAGGCGAAGATCCCCTTCAATGACGACCTTTGGCACTCCACCAGTTCCCGGAACACTTTCTGGAAGGTGGGATACTTTTTTCAACAAGGGTGCCTGTATTACTGGCGACGCTGTTCGTTCCATTTGATTTAGCGTATCGCTCATACTTCCTTACTCCTCTATTGTTGTGCTATCGGATGATTCTCTCCATATCAAAAGAAGCATAGCGTGTCCACGTGAATTGACGCTGTGAATCCGCTGAGATGGAATTGAGAATGGAAGGTATGGTCTTTCAAACAACTCCACATCTGATCTGATTATATATATGGGAAGTATGGATCTGATTGGCAAGGTGAAAGTCGGCTCTCTCAGTCTCGATTCAGCATGAGCACAGAACCATCTCAGTTTCGCCTTATAATATTGAATTATGTTCAAGATACAGAGAAGTTTACTTTTTATCTTCTCTCTTGCAGCACGACTCTCCAAGTGCGCCGAGTTGCAGCGGAGTCCAGAGACAAGCTCCCAGCTAGAGATGTGGATCCCTGACGTGGATTCGTACAGAAGGAATGGTCCCTCGTTATGACACGGCACCGCCTCGCACTTCTATGCTATACTCCCAAGCAGAGTCAAACGCACCATTGGTCTTGTATATAGACAGCGAGCATCGAAATGAAAATGGCTATGCATACACCTAAGACATCAGAGCCAAAGCGGGCTCTCCCCCGTTCGCTCCGGCTGCGACTGATCCTCTGGTACGGTTCACTCATCGCCGTTGCACTGGGGTTCTTTGCGCTGCTGTTCCTGCTGCTGACGACCGATGCTATTGATGCGAGCGTGAATAGTGCGCTGCGAACTGAGGCGCGCGTTGCCATGTTAGACGTGTTGGATGACCTGTCAGCTGCTCCAACCTACTGGCCAGGTCGACTGACGATGCATGTTGTCGACGCCTACCGCGATCCAGGCGCGGTGGTCGAGGTCCTGGATGCCCAGGGTCAGGTGCGCTATCTCTCCACGAATGGTTCGCGTATTCCACCCAGCGACGAGACGACCCGTACTGTGCTCGCTGGCCAGCTGCCTGTATTGTTTGACACAGTAGTGGATGGTCAGCACGTGCGCGTGGAAGCGCTCCCCATCCGTGCGAAAGTACATGGAGTGAGCAGCGATGTCAACGGCGTGCCAGTGGGCAATGGTCCGGTCATCGGCATGCTGCTGGTCGCGAAGTCGCTCTCCGATGTCGATGTCACCATGCTGTTGTTACGAGCGCTCCTCCTGCTCTCTGGAGTCGTCACACTGACGGGAACCCTAATCGCGAGTTGGCTCATCGCGACACGCGTGTTGCACCCACTTTCGGCACTGGTGGCAACGGCACGATCCATCGCCGCCTCCACGGCGCGGGGCACACGCCTTGGCAACTTGAGCCAGCGCGTGCCCCAACCACGCGGACGCGATGAGCTGGCGCAGGTCGTGGAGACGTTCAATGAGATGCTCGCGTCTCTGGAAAGTGCCACGCAAGCGCAGCGCCGCTTCGTCGCTGATGCGTCGCACGAACTGCGTGCGCCGCTCACCACCATCCAGGGCAACCTGGCCTTCTTGCAGCGCCATATCGATGAACTACCACCAGAGGAGCGGCGCACTATGCTTGCTGATGCTCATGGGGAGACGTTACGGCTCGCGGAAATGGTGGAGGAGCTCTTGCTCCTGGCTCGTGCTGATGCCAGTGCCGATACACCACTCGAACCACCACTCGAACCACAAGCAGAGGAGACAGTGGCCGAGGAGCGCACAAGCAGCGTTCCACAAGTTGAACTGGATCGTGCTGTACTCCAATTGGTGCGCCAACTGCGGAGGCGATTGGGGGTCGAGGGATCGAAGTTGCTGTTAGAGATCGGCAAGATTTCACCAGTGCGCGTGCACGGGGATGAAGAGAGCCTGCGCCGGGTCCTATTGATCCTACTCGACAATGCCATCAAGTACACGCCGATTCGCGATGAGGAAGGTGCGAGTCATATCATCGTTTCGTTAGAGCGATTGAAAGGACAGGCGGTACTGCGAGTGAGTGATACGGGCATCGGCATCGAGCCCGCTGATCTGCCGCACATCTTCGAGCGCTTCTACCGTGCCGACCCCGCACGCTCCCGCCAGGGCACAGGATTAGGCCTCTCTATCGCGCAGACTTTAGTGGATCAGCTTGGTGGACGCATCACTGCCGAAAGTACGCCCGGCAAAGGCAGCACATTCAGTGTCTGGCTTCCCCTTGCCTGATGCGGATCGGTCTTTTCCCGTGCTGCACGACCAACATATGGCGAAAGTGGCTATTCCAGGTAAAGGCTAAGACATATGTAGCCTTGTCCAAGCGGTGTAGGCTTTAGCGAGCACGTAGGCAACAAGTGTAATCGCTGCTAAACTCCCATCAAAGATCAAAATGGCCTGAGCATCTAACACCCCTCGCCCGAGAAGCACAAGGCCAGTAATGCCTATCTGGTCATCACTTCCCAATGGTAGGTTTGATATTCTGATTGAGACGAAAGAAGTTAGTTGGATCATAGTTGTTTTTCAAGGCGACGAGGCGTTCGTAGTTGACCCCGTAGGCGGCGCGCACCCGTTCTGTACCCTCCTCGCCCAGGAAATTGCAATAAACCCCACGATATGCAAAGGGCTGCAGTCCTTCCCAGACTGTATGAACCCATGCCCTATGCTGTTCCCCCTGGTCGCCTTCGTCCATCTCACACCCGGCCAGCACGCTAACGACATAGGACTCCTCCCGTAGTGCGAAGGCGGTCTCGGTCGGGTCAACGCGGCAGGCAGCACCGTGGACATGCTGAATCAAGATGATCGAATCGGGCGAGGTTTGTCTCGCTCCGTGTTCGGCTATCATCTCGATTGCCCCATCTGTCAGGCCTTTCAGTGTCCTCGCTCTTTCGTAGTAGTGCCGACCATTGGGTGCTCCAGCATCGGCCTGCGAGATCAACTTGAGGTAGGATTGTGGGCGAATCAGATCGACCAGGGGCGTGCCGAGTCTCCTGATCGGTTCGACGAGACGTTCGCCTTCATCTAATGATCCACAGTAGCAGAGGTTGATCGCTATGGCTGGGAGACCAGCTGGCGTGGTCAAGAGGGAAACATAGGCGGTCAGCTCTGCTGGAGCTTGAGCAGTATATTCGCGATAAAATCGCAGCACCTCTCTTGCTCTGGTGATTGGAAAGACAACCTTGCCTGCTAGCACCAGACCAACCAGGTGCAGCCGAAATTCGAAGGATGTCACGATACCGAAATTCCCACCTCCACCACGCACGGCCCAGAACAGGTCTGGATGCTGGGTTGTACTGACTTCGAGTACCTGTCCATCAGCAGCTACCATCTCGACGGAGAGCAGGTTGTCGATAGTCAGGCCATATTTGCCCATGAACCAACCAAGGCCCCCACCGAGCGTGAGGCCTGCCAGCCCGGTTCCGGCGACGGTGCCGGTTGTAGTCGCCAGTCCAAATACTTGCGTCCCGTGAACGAACTCGCCCAAGGTGAGACCGGCTTGTGCCTGTACCTTCTGTCGGAGGGGATCGACCTGGATGCCTTTCATCCCAGAGAGATCGATGACGATACCCCCATCACAGACAGAATGGCCGGCGATGCTATGCCCACCACCGCGAACAGCTACGAGCAGCTGCTGTTCGTGGGCAAACAGCACAGCATGGACGACGTCGTTGAGGTCAACACAGCGAACAATGCAGGCTGGAAACTTGTTAATCGCGCCATTCCAAACTCTGCGGGCTCTCTCATAGTCGACGCCGCCAGGAACAACGAGGGTGCCATGCAATGCACGGCGTAATGTCTCCAAAGTGGTACATGCAAGAGTTCGATGAATCACAGGTAAACCTCCTTTCTCCATGTGGATACGCCGCTTACCAGGCAAAAAGAATGCTGGCTCTTTCAACAGATAAGCATTCTCTGCCATTGAGAGTGGAGAGAAAAGTCACTCTGTGTTCAGCGAATAGCTGGGTTGTCTCAACTTGCTCCTCTTAAGCGCCTCAGAGGCCGATGTTTCAGCACTGATCCATGCCAGTACAGTACCAATAAACCAGAGTGGGACGGCAAGCATATAAAAGGTGTCGATGTAGTACAGGCTGATGCAGACAAACCCTAGTATGCCACTGATCAGCATGGTAAGGCTAGTAGCACGAGGACGGGTGGTCATAAAAATCGCAGCTAGCCCGGCCAGAATTGCCAGGACAAGCGATGCCCATCCGGCCCACAGGCGATAACTATATGCTGGATCACTTCCCACCGTGCTAAAAGCAGAGATGGCGCTCAAGACACCAATCAAACTAGCGAGCACTCCCAAGACGATGGCAATAACTCGCATGTGCTTCACCTTTCTCTATTCGAGTGTGCCTGCGGCTGAAGGTACAGCTCGGGACAGATAATGATGGCTTGTAGGATCGAAGTGAAGGAACATGCAATGCACAATAATGATGCTCCTGCTCACCTGCTAATAGCGAGGCTCGTCAAGAAGAACGCTTGGAGCTTCGTACAGAAACATGCGACCAGGGCAGGGTCAAACTGTGACCCTGCACACCTACAAAGTTCTTCCAACGCCTGCATGAGTGTGCGTTGAGCCTGATAAGTCCGGTGAGCGGTCATAGCCTCAAACGCATCAGCAAGCGCAATCAGTCGTGCACCCAGTGGTATGTCTTCGCCGGATATTCCGTCGGGATAACCGCACCCATTCCAGTGCTCATGATGGTGATAGACCGCCTCTACCACCTCATCTGGCATTCCCAGCTTCCTGAGGATCAATGCACTGTATACCGGGTGTTTCTTGACAATCTCATATTCCTCCAGAGTCAGGTACGTCGCTTTCTGGAGCAGTGCATCGGGAAGGGCAATTTTGCCGATATCATGAAACAGAGCTGCCAGTTCGATCATCTGTGCCTGTTCATGAGTGAGATTGAGCGCTCGCGTGAAAAGATGGGTAAAGTGCTGCACACGCCGGGAGTGTATGTAGAGTTGTACATCTTTCATCATCACTGTCAGAATCAATGTGGCAAGTAGTCCAGGATACGACGATTCTGGCTCAAAGCGCTTACCTGGCCTTTCAGGTAAGGTTTCTCCGTCAATGACACCCCAAGCCAACTCCTCACCTTTTGAAACAGTAGAGCACAAACAATTCATCATTTGTTTGTCTTTCTTAAACGTTTTCATTCGCACGGTTGCTGTGTAACTGCGCACGATCAGTCATAATCTCGATCTTCGCCAGTCTTCCTCCTCCCGGGACAAGCATAGCACACCTACATGAACTGAAGCTGTGACAGAGCTGAGAATGCGAAGAGACTCCTCCAAAACCCTGCTGATCGGAGTATTTCAGATCTATCTCAGGCCTGCCTCTTCGTCCTGCTTTTTTCGCCCAGCATCTGCTCCAGGGCATGTTGCTCGACATCCGTGGAGTTTGTGAGATCGTAGTGACTGCGTCGGACAGCATCGGTGTACTCCTGAACATCGCTTTCGAGGTAGCCCAGGTGATCCAATGTCTCCCGAATCATTTCCAGGCCACCCTCTAGTTCAGGATAGATAACATGCTGAGCGCCTAATGCGAAGAGCTGGTGTACACCCTCCTTGGTTGCAGCTCGCACAATGATGGGGACGTGTGGAGCCTCAGCATGGGCTGTTGCCACCACAATGGCTGCCGCAGCTTCATCCGGCAGCGTCACGATCACCGCACGGGCCTGCTTCAGATGGACCAGTGACATAATGTCCGAGTTGGCGGCATCTCCATAGAGAGTAGGAATTGCCTGGCGCTGCAGTTCCGTGACGCGCCCGATATCTTGTTCGACCACCAGGCGTGGAATACTGAGATGGCCCAGGACATTCACGAGGTTCTGCCCCACCCGTCCGCAGCCGATGACCACGACATGATCACGCAATGACTCCGCCATGGGAGCTTGCACAGTGCCATGCCTGTCCAGGAGCGACCAGAAGGCGGGAACCTTCCGCAGGTGTGCTTCGATCCAGGGGATCGCCCGGAACAGGAATGGGTTGAGCGTGATGGAGAGCAGCGCACCTGCAAGCAGCAGCGCATACTGCTCCTCCTTGAACACACCCAGCACGATACCAGCTGTGCCAAGTATGAAGGAGAATTCCCCAATCTGACTCCGCCCGGCTGCGAGGATCAATGCAGTGCGTGCCGGGCGAGGAAAGATTAGCCCTTGCAGGATCGTCAGCACAAATTTGCCCAGGACGATGACCAAGACGAGTAAGAGTACCTCTCCGCCATGGAGGAGCACGTACAAGGGGTTGACCAGCATTCCTACGGACACGAAGAACAGCACGGCAAACGTTTCACGGAACGGGACCATCTCAGCTCCCACCTGGTGGCTGAGTGCCGATTCGCTCACCACGATCCCTGCCAGGAAGGCACCAAGCGCCAGGGAAACTCCAAAGACAGACGATGCGCCAAGAGCTGTCCCTACCGTAATCACCACAATCGCGACAATGAAGAGTTCCCGAGAACGCAAATGCGCCATCTGCAGCAGGAACCAGGGGATGACGCGTGTACCGGCAACTACCATCAGCGCTGCAAATGCCCCGGTTTTCAACAGGGCAAGGCCAGCCACTTGCCAGAGCGGCTCCTGCGTCTCTGTAGAGAGCACTGGGAGCAGCACAAGAATGAGTACAGCGATCAGATCCTCCAGCACCAGCCAGCCGACAGCGACTTGCCCATGCGAAGTATTGAGCAGACCTTGATCCATCAAATTGCGGATCATGACCACAGTACTGGCAATAGTGAGAGCAAACCCTAGTAGGATACCAGCAGCGGGTGACCATCCCCATAGGTGAGCCAAAAGTAAGCCGAGTCCGGTGATCACGGCTATCTGGATGAGTGCCCCAGAAATAACGGTATCTCGGACTGCCCACAGGTCACGCAGCGAGAAATGCAGGCCGACATCAAACAAGAGAAAAATCACGCCGAGTTCAGCAAGCTGCTGGATAGTGGAGAGATCACCGCTGAAGCCAGGCGTGAAGGGACCAATAGCGACACCAGCCAGCATATATCCTACCATGGATGGCAGCTTCAGACGGCGAGCAAGAAGCCCACCTATAAATGCCGCCAGGAGTGCCACAGTAATATTGATCAGAATCGGAAGTTCATATTGCATTTGCCCCCCTTTCTCAGCAAGAGTGGATCCTGGATAGAGTGATAGTGCATATTTGCCTTATTATTCAACTGAAGATAAAGCGTGGAAACGAGCCTTCATAGTTCACCTTGTACATCCTTCAAGCTACCGATTACCTTCGCCTGCGGTGAGATATGCTGGATGCTCCTTCGTTTGAAGAGCACTTATGAGGGAGCGTTCTCAAGAGCCCCCAACGCGCGCAACGATGCCTTCTGCGCCTCGGTCACGCCTCTGATCCCCGTGATATCGAGTCGCTCGTAGGGTCGATCCCTCCGCAG
>JBKPAZ010000070.1:0-10210 GCA_046726655.1 Chloroflexota bacterium | reverse complement strand
CAACAGCAGCGACCCGCATCCGCGCAGTCCTCAACTCGTCAGGGACTCCTCTTCGTGCTTTCAGCACCTTCAGGGACGGGGAAAGACACGGTCATAAAGACGCTCAAGCAGCAGGGCATGGATTTCTACGTGGTCCCGTCTATAACGACTCGAGCTCCACGTCCGGGTGAAAGTGAGGGTAACCCCTATCATTTCGTCAGCCAGGAAACATTTGAACGCTTAGTCAGTCAACATGAGTTGTTGGAGTATGCAAATGTGCATGGCAACTGGTATGGCCAGCCACGTAAGCCGATACGAGATAATTTGTCTGCAGGCCGCGATGTCTTGCTGAAAATTGATGTGAAAGGCGCAGCCACTATCCATAGCAAGATACCCGAGGCCATTTTTATCTTTCTGATTCCAGGCTCATTAGAGGAACTTACTCAGAGGCTGATCGACCGGCAAACAGAGACCGGGGAGGAACTCCAGAGACGATTGGCGGATGCCCGCAAAGAGTTGGCAGAACAGCATTGGTACGATTACCTGGTCATTAACCGGCAAGGGCACCTGGAAGAAGCCGTGGATTGCCTACGCGCCATTATGCTGGCCGAGCATTGTCGTGTACACCACCGTAATATCGATATTTAGAGTCATTAAGGCAGGAGGTTTTTGTTTATGTCAGAAGAACGTTTTGAGCAATCTGGTACTAAAGAGCGAAATCTTGCTATGGAGCTGGTGCGTGTCACCGAAGCAGCGGCGCTAAGCGCTGGCCGTTGGATGGGCAAAGGTGATAAAATTGCGGTCGATCAGGCCGCGGTAAACGCCATGCGCCTTGCGCTGGACGGCGTCGATATGCACGGCGTCGTGGTAATTGGTGAGGGGGAAAAGGACGAAGCTCCCATGCTTTATATCAGTGAGGTAGTTGGCAACGGTACCCCACCAGAAGTTGACGTTGCAGTTGATCCTGTTGATGGTACGAGACTAACCTCTCTCGGTCTTTCAGGAGCAATCGCAGTTGTAGCAACGGCTGAACGAGGCACAATGTATTCAGCTCCTCCAGGTGTGTTCTACATGGAAAAGATCGCTGTGGGTCCTGTCGCTCGAGGCATCATTGATATCAATGCGCCAATCGCCACGAACCTGGCACGTATCGCCCGTGCTCGCGATGAACAAGTCGATGATTTGACCGTTGTGATACTGGATCGTCCACGTCACGCTGAGATGATCAAGCAGATTCGCGAGGCAGGTGCCCGCATTCGCTTGATTATAGATGGTGATGTGTCAGCGGCGATTCAAGCTGCGATGGAAGATTATAGGGGTGTCGATGTACTGATAGGGACGGGAGGAGCGCCAGAAGCAGTGCTTGCAGCAGCAGCAATCAAGTGTATAGGCGGAGAAATACAGTGTAAAATCTGGCCTCGTTCAGATGAGGAACGCGAACAGTTTAAAGCTGATGGCATTGATCTCAACCAGGTGTTTCGAACAGATGACCTGGTAAAAGGCAATGATGTGTCGTTTGCCGCGACAGGTATCACAAGTGGAGAATTAGTCAATGGCGTGCAGTATTTCGGCTGGGGAGCACGCACTTCCTCGGTGATGATGCGCTCTCGCTCGGGTACCGTGCGCTATATCGAAGCCCGCCACAAGTGGCGTAAGGCAGACGGCACAGTAGGTATGCCGCGAATAAGTTGAAAACTCGTCATTCATGGCAATTTCAGCAACTTTTCAATAACAGCGTCAGCAACCTGTGAGGTCCCAACCGCGCTAGGATCATCGGGACGAGGCTTGAGATCATACGTGACATGCTTGCCCTCGGCGATGACCGCGGCTATAGCTTTCTCTAAACGGCAGGCAGCATCCCTCTCACCCAGGTAACGCAACATGAGCACTCCTGAAAACATCATGGCCATCGGGTTGACCTTGTTCTGTCCGGCATACTTGGGTGCGCTCCCATGTACCGGCTCGAATACGGCATATTGACTGCCAATATTTGCGCCAGGGGCAACTCCCAGGCCGCCTATCAGGCCTGCGGATAAATCTGAAATGATGTCGCCATACAGGTTAGGCAACACGAGCACATCATACTGATCTGGTTTCTGCACAAGCTGCATACACATATTGTCTACGATACGATCTTCAAACTGGATTTCTGGGTATTCCCTTGCAACTTCTTGAGCAGTGGCAAGGAATAGCCCATCAGAAAATCGCATAATGTTGGCTTTGTGAACCGCAGTGATTTTGCGACGCTCGTTAGCCCTGGCATAGTCAAAAGCGAATTTTACAATGCGGCGTGTAGCCATGACAGAGATATATTTGATACTGATGGCGGAATTGCTGTCAAGATGAGTCCCGGTCGTGCGAGCGATCGTGTCAATGATTTCTTGCTGTTCGGGTGTCCCTTTTTGAAACTCTACTCCAGCATACAAGTCTTCCGTATTCTCACGCACAATAATCATATCAATATTCTCGTAACGCGAGCGTAGCCCATGGTAGGTTTTCGCAGGGCGAAGATTTGCATAGAGATTCAGTTTCTTGCGCAGCGCCACATTTGCGCTGCGAACTCCTTTGCCAACAGGGGTGGTGATTGGACCTTTCAGCCCTACCTTTGTACGCTTAATCGACTCAATAACTTCATCTGGTAACACAGTACCGTGCTTCTCGAGCATCTCTAACCCGGCCTGATGTATTTCCCAGGAAAACTGGACTCCCGTGGCTTCGAGAACGCGGCGTGTAGCCTCGGTAATCTCAGGTCCGGTGCCATCACCAGGAATGAGCGTAACCGCGTACGGCATGAAATCCTCCATCAGAGCAGAGCGTTATGATAATGCGTGAATGTGTCATCAACACCTGATTATAGCACAGACTTATCCTGGCAAGTATGAAGTTCACGTTCTTATGTGGATTGCGCCGAGCCAGCCCGTCGAGTAGTGATCTTAGTCGCGGTGGATTTTTTACTTCTGGAAGTTGTCTTTTTTCTCGTAGCAGTACTTTTCGCCCGGGTCGTTCCTGTCGCCTTCTTTGTCCTTCCTCGTGTTGTGCCAGTCGTGGTTTTCTTCGCTGTTGTCGCGGTTCGTCCATTAGAAGACGGCGTTTGAGACAGAAGTTCAGTATCCGCTGTTGTCGTAACTTTCCTGCGTGTTCCGCGCCGCCTGGCCGCGCCATCCTGTTCAGGTCTCTCCTCAGCGTTTCGCTGCACCACGATGACTTCTTGATAACACACAGGGTCCTGTCCTACACGTGGCACGACCATCAATCCGCCGCAGTGAGGACAGAGTTCGGGTACTGGCTTTTCCCAGATAGCAAAGTTGCAGGTGGGGTAGTTACTACACCCGTAAAAGATGCGTTTCTTCTGCTTTGTCTTACGTTCTACGAGGTCGCCTTGACACACCGGACACAACGCACCGGTTTTATTCACAACAGAGCGACGATAGCGGCATTCGGGAAAGCCCGAGCAGGAGATAAAGCGCCCAAAACGACCCGTACGAATAACGAGGTTGCGTCCACACTCGGGGCAGGCTTCATCAATCTCTTCGACTGGCTTTTGTACCCGATTCATCTCAGCTTCGGCCTTATCCATCGTCACCTTAAAATCGTCATAGAAGCTGCGCAGGAACCCTGTCCAGGACTGCCGCCCTTCTTCGACATCGTCGAGCTTTCGCTCCATTTCAGCCGTGAAACCTGTATCTACAATATCAGGAAAGTGCTTATTCATCACTTCATTAACCGTCTCGCCTAACCAGGTTGGCATGAAGCGCCGCTGCTCCTGTTCGACATAGCCACGGTCCTGAATGGTGCTGATGATAGGCACATAGGTACTTGGCCGACCGATACCCTGCTCCTCAAGCTCTTTGATCAAGCTCGCTTCGCTATAACGCGGAGGAGGCTGAGTGAAATGTTGTTCGGGCGTTAATTGATGCAGCTTCAGCACTTCTTGTACGCTGAGAGGAGGAAGCGTTTTCTCCTCATCCTCCCGCTGCCATACGGCATAAAAGCCAGGGAACTTGAGATGAGAACCCGTAGCCCGAAAGACGTACTGACCCGCCACAATGTCCACCCGAACCGTATCAAAGACGGCAGGCGTCATAAAGCTGGCAACAAAACGCCGCCAGATCAGGTTGTAAAGCTTAAACTGTTCGGGTGTGAGATGCGGCTTGACATTCTGAGGTGTCAAGGTGACATCGGTTGGGCGAATCGCTTCATGGGCATCTTGAGTGGCTGCTTTGGTCTTACCCGTGCGCCCCTGTCCAACATAGGGCTGCCCATACGCTTTTTCGATATACTCTTTCACACTCGTGCGCGCTTCGTCAGAGACGCGGGTCGAGTCCGTACGCATATATGTAATCAGACCCTGATGTCCCTGTTCGCCCAGTTCAATGCCCTCGTAGAGTTGCTGGGCAAGGCTCATCGTTTTCTTCGGCTTAAAGAAGAGTCGCGTCGAGGCATCCTGCTGCATAGTGCTGGTTGTATAGGGTGGATTGGGTTGCCGGCGTTGCTCTTTCTCCTCCACTTTCAATACTGTATAGACAGCGCCCTGTAACTCTGCCAGAATGGTATGTGCTTCTTCCTCAGAAGAGATTTTAATGCGGCCCTGTTCTGCCTGCAATTTTTTCGCGCCATTTTGCGCCTCGGGCGAACCTGCTGTCTGTTCCTCACCTTCAGTCGCGCTTTCAGCATTGTTGTATTCGGCAATGTCTTTGAGGCGCGCAATGAGATTTGCTTCAAAGCGTTCTTGCTGCCCTTGCTTACTGAGCAACGCGGTAATACTCCAGTACTCTTCTGGGACAAAAACCCGAATCTCTGCTTCACGATCACAAATGAGACGAAGTGCGACAGACTGGACACGCCCGGCACTTGTGCCTGATTGAATACGCCGCCAGAGCAAGGGGCTAATCTTATAGCCGACAAGCCGATCCAATACACGGCGAGCCTGCTGAGCATTGAAGAGATCTTCGTCAATGTCACGAGGCTTTCTAATAGCTTGCTGAACAGCCCCTTTAGTGATTTCGTTGAAGACAGCACGCCGGGGATTCTGTAGTCCAAGTGTCTCTTTCAAGGACCATGCGATAAACTCACCTTCGCGGTCAGGGTCTGGCGCCAGGTATACTTCGTCGGCACGCCTGGAAGCGGTCTTCAGTTCGTCAATCAATTTATCTTTTCTCTCAATGATTTCATAGTGTGGTGTGAAATCCTTACGAGTGTTTACGCCAAGGCCTTTTTTTGGCAGGTCAATGATATGTCCCATGGACGCGCGCACTTCAAAGTCACGTCCAAGAAATTTTTCGATTGTTTTAGCTTTTGCTGGTGATTCTACGATTACAAGTTTTTTAGCCATCGACCCTACTTGAACTCCATTTCCTTTGTTGCGATATTTCTGATCTTCAATCACTTGATTTGTGAGCATTTCGTCTCTTGGCATAGAATAGCACATGTTGGCAAGTGACATAGTCTCTTGTACTTTGCCAACGAAAATCCTCTGACAGGATAACACATCATGTCTAGATGATATTCCCCGGGGGTTTCCGTTTCCGGTTGCTCTTGACCCATGTACGCTCGCATGCTATGCTGCAACTGGTACACCTATGTCATTACTGGCTTGTTGGAGGTAAAGGAAAAGCATGAGCGAACAAAAGCCACCTCGCTCTACCAAAAGAGAGGCGCGCGAAAGGCCGGAGAACAGCCGCACAGGCGACAGCCAGGTGGCTGCCGGCCGTTCTAGCAAGGCCACGAGCAGCCAGCGTGTGATGAAACGCCGGCGTCGTTCACTTCGTGCTGGACTGGCAGTGATGGGAGGAAGAGCTGCAGGAGCGCTCAGCCGTCGTTTCCATTTTGGCGGGGGCACGAGTATTGCGGGCCTGGTAGCGCAACGCCTCTATCCAGATATTGTCGGCCACCTGTCCACGCAATTAGCCTATGGAAGTGTACTGGTAACAGGGACGAACGGCAAAACGACCACCAGTGGTTTCATCGCAGCTATCTTGAACGATGCGGGTTTGCGGGTCTGGCGAAACAGGGAAGGCTCAAATCTGATGCGAGGTGTTGCGGGCGCTCTGGTCATTCGCGCCCAACCTGACGGTAACTTAAGGCGGGCAGGACAGGCTATTTCAATTTTTGAAGTTGATGAAGCGGTCATGCCACAAGCTGTACAGACTCTACCTCCTCGCGTTGCTGTCTTCACTAATCTCTTCCGCGACCAACTTGACCGCTTTGGTGAAGTTGATAGCATCTCGGCACGTTGGCAGCAGGCTGTAGGCTTGCTACCAGAAAGTGCGACGCTAATCCTTAACGCCGACGATCCCACTACAGCTCATCTTGGAGAGTTTTTTCCGGGTAAGGCGGTGTTTTTCGGCATCGACGATTCGACGCTTGATCACACTAATGAGAGTTTAGCGGCAGAACGACATCAAGTGATTGATACACGTACCTGTCCACATTGCGGTGGAGAATACATCTACTCGGTACGATACTACAGCCATTTAGGACACTATAGTTGCTCAAAATGCAAGCGTGTACGTCCTGGAGCAGATGTGCGGGCAGTGAAAGTAGTTACTGACGGTATTGATCGGCTCCGTATACAGATCGAAACGCGAACACAACAGGGAGACATTGTGATTCCCCTGGCTGGATTCTACAATGTCTATAATGCGCTGGCAGCAATTGCGGCCTGCCAGGCACTAGGCATCAACTGGGAGCCGATTGTCTCCGGCATTGAACAGTTTAAGCCGGCATTCGGACGCGGTGAGCGAGTTCAGGTTGAAGGACGCACACTGCGCCTGCTTCTGGCCAAAAACCCCACGGGCTTCAATGAGGTGCTGCGCACTCTCTTTAGCGATGGCATACCAAGGCATGTGTTATTTGTCTTAAATGACAATATTGCCGATGGACGAGATATCTCGTGGATCTGGGATGTAGATTTCGAACGAGCCACCCAGCATATCGCAACATTGATAGTGGCAGGAACTCGCGCACTTGACCTTGCGCTACGCTTGAAGTATGCGGGAATAGAGCAGCAAACTATGACTATTGTGACGTCCGCCCCTTTACGTGCTGCCAGGGTCGCTTATGAGTCAAAGGCGCATAACACGCGCCGGCACAGAAGAGCAGTGAAGGCAGGGGCAGTACGTAGCGCCCAAAGGATTACACCCGAAGAGGGCGTGATAAATCACGCCCCTACAATGCGCTATGGCATTGCCCAGGCGTTGGATTCTGCCATCCGACAAACACCTGTTGGTGAGACTTTATTCGTTGTACCAACGTACACTGGTCTGTTGGAAATCCATCACGAACTGGAACGACGTGGCTTGACGCCTCGATATTGGGAGGAAAGAGGGCCTTGAACGACGATTTTGCGCCACGTTTCACGCTCACGCTAGGGCACTTATATCCCGACCAATTAAATTTGTATGGAGACCGGGGCAATATATTGACCCTACGCAGGCGCTGTCAACTGCGTGGTATCGAGTTGCGAGTTGTCGATCTAGGCATTGGTGATGCCCTGGCGCCAGATGAATACGATATATTGTTTATTGGCGGTGGACAGGATAAAGAGCAAGCTCCAGTCGCTCAAGATTTGCATGAGATCAAAAGTATTGGCCTATGGGCTGCGATTGAAGATGACATGCCAGTACTGGCAGTTTGTGGTGGCTACCAGTTGTTGGCACAGTACTACCGCCCAGCCAGGGGGCCTGATATGCGGGGACTTGGAGTATTCGACGCCTGGACTATCCATAAGGGAGCACAGGCGCCTCGCTGCATTGGGAACGTGGCGATAAGTTGGAACGGCAGTACATTAATTGGTTTCGAAAATCATGGGGGGCGTACCTATTTGGGCACGGCTACACCATTGGGAAAAGTGCTCAAGGGTAATGGAAACAACGCAGAAGATCATACCGAGGGAGCTGTGTATCGTCATACCTTTGGAACCTACATGCACGGTTCGCTCTTACCAAAGAATCCGCACTTTGCTGATTACTTGATTGCATTAGCATTAGAACGGACTTATGGAAGGAGCGATCGCACTGCAGAAGGCCTGGTTCATTCAATGGATGCGAATAATGGGTCTGCAATGCCTACTCGCAGCACAAAGGCCAGTAAATGGACCTCCAGGAGCCATAGCCAACACAGTGTCACAGATGATCCTATGACGTTCCTTACACCTTTGGACGATACGTTAGAATGGGAGGCCCATGCCTTTATGCTTGAACGCATGGGATTATATCATGCAGCGGCTGATGCTTTGCGTACTTATAGAGATGTAGGGACGATTCTGCACTTACCCAAGACCACCTTCATTCGTAAGTAAAATAGACTACTGCATAGACTACTTAGGAAGGTTGCAATGAATATCGATCGGTCTCTGGCACGCTGTTCCTTCTGTGGGAAACGCCCACCAGAAATACAGCGTATGGTAGCTGGCCCCGGCGCTGCCTATATATGTGAATCTTGCCTACAACTGTGTAATGAAATTCTTAACGATCCTACGCCTTTTTCTGCCAAAGCGTTGGAACTTGCCACACGTCCCCCAGTAGTGATTGCTGCCCCACAGGAATCCAGGAGGCAGGGCTTGCCAGCAGCAGCACGGGAGCCTTTGCGCAGCATTACAATTGAATTAGAGCAAAAGCAGTACGATATGACATTGATGCTGCGCCAGTTGCAACTCTATCAGAAGCATTTTGAGATACATTACTTATGGATACGACCACCCCTCCAGGCAGGGTTTGCTTTTGTTCCTCGCATCATTTTCCTGGTAAATGATGATACTGGATCTCAATGGGCTGGAGACCGTGGAGGTGTACTCCTGGCACGTCCTGAGCTTGCGAGCGATCCCTATCAAGCAGTTTATCAAGGAAGCGCACATTTTAGTCCACCCCCGTCTGCCGATGCGCGTATTATGACGATACGCGCGGCTGACCCTTTGGGTCAATTCGAGGATCCGCCGCTACAGTCCTGGCAGTTTGAGGTCACGTTGTGACTATTATTCCGCAACTTGCTCTAATGCAGGCACAAGCAACCCGTAGCCACCTTCACTTAAGCGGTACATGACATTAACACTCCTGGTTTCCTCGTTAAAGAAAGGGTAGAAGGAGAGGCCATGTGTCTCCATTTCTGCGATGACTTCTTGATCACTCATTGGTTTGGTCTGAATCCGGCGAATTTCCATGATTTTAGACCATATTTCCTCATTACGCTCTTCATTGATAGGTGCGGACACTTGCTCACCTTCTTCGACGCTCTCCTCCTCAATCGAGGAAAGACTGCCGGAGCGTGATAGTGTGAGAACTTTCACAGCAGGGGTGCGATGCCTGCGCGTACTTGTCTGGCGATCTTTATGACGCCCCAACTGTGCGGTGACTTTATCCAATACCAGGTCTAAAGCAATATTCGCATTGGCAGCACTTACTTCGCTATGAATGGGATGGGAGCTGTTGGAGAGCGCCAGTTGCACCGTATAGCGGTCTTGAGCGCTGCGCGTTTGCTCTTCAGAGACGGTCACCTCGATACGCGCATTTGAACCAACCAGACGAGAGAGTCGCTGTACTTTCCGTTCGATGTGTTCACGCAAGCGAGGTGGGACTTCTATTTGTTTACCTTTGATGATGATTTGCATAGTTTGCCTTCACTTTCCGATCCAACAATATGACAAAACATATGGAATTAGGAGATTCCCCGACAGCAATAGGAAAGCCACATACTGTATTATATCATTCTTCAACAAAAAGCCGAGAGATGTGCCAATTCTCCTATATCACAATATCATCACGTGTAGATGGTAAGGAGCAAATTTACCCGCGCCAATCATTTGTATGAAAATCCTGTTATCGATTGAAGAATCTGGTTACGTTTAAAGATGAATATGAAGTAATTTTTCTCAGAGGGGACATTCATACTATGTTCATATGTTCATGATATGATGTCGTTACAGGCATGCCCATAAATATGTATTATTTTGACGAGTGGGAGGGTAAATGGCACATGACTCAGTTACCAAGTGATCAGCATATAACATATCAATTACAGTATCGCAAATGCGGGAAACCAACATGCAGTACTTGCCGAGATGGACACGGTCATGGTCCATACTGGTATGCCTACTGGCGCGATGGATCACGTTTGCGCTCAGGATATATCGGTAAAGAGTCTCCCGAAACGGGAATCTTTTTACCAGAGTTCCGCGCCTGAAAGCCCCTGACTTCCAGTTATGGGGATGAAAGGCGCGTTCCTTTTTGGGGCGGGG
>JBKPAZ010000069.1:0-5400 GCA_046726655.1 Chloroflexota bacterium | reverse complement strand
CATAGTGCTTCTTACTGTCTTTTTTCGTTCCCAGAAGCACTTGCACATCCACACCAAAGGCTCTACAGGGTCCCGTTCGAAGCTGGCTGTCCAGGGCGTAGCCAACATTCCGCGTGATGCGGTCATGCGCGACGCTACCCTCACTCATGAGATATGCCATTCCATTGAGGTATTCATATTTGCGGTCGGGCGAGAGTTGCTCGAGTTCGTGAAACGCTACCTCTGACATTGCTCCACCTCTGCTTGGCCAGTTCCACGATGATACGGGATTGGTTGCCATGGAAAACACCTGCCTCTTTTCAATCTGCATGAAGCTAGCAGAGCTATGCGGTCGCTGTCCTTCTCCATGCATCTCCTTCTCTGCTCACTATACCCTCTCTCATACCAAAAGACAAATGACAGAGTATGATCCTTGGAGCTTCATAGTTGAATACGATTCTCTACGCAAGAGTAGGTAAAGCAAGGTCCTTTCCTGAAACTGCTCTGACACTTTGTTCTATCAGTCCGTTCATCTGCCTTTTTAATGCTGGGTATTAATGTCTAACGGGCAGATCAGATAGCACCTACAACAGCTAGCCGCACGGGTGCCCTTGTAGATTTTACGGAGACCCGGTCAAAGAGTGCAGTTGTACCGCCATCTCCGCTACCAGAAAAAGATCAGCGGTCCGCTATTGGACCGTATCGACATTCACGTCGAAGTCCCTCGTGTCGATTACGAGAAACTGGCCGATAAGCGCAACGTCGAGGATTCCAAGACGATCCGCGCACTTGTTCAGGCGGTTCGTGAACGCCAGTTGGAACGCTTCAAGGGCCCGAAGTTGACCTGCAATGCTGAGATGGGGCCGACGGAGGTATGGGAGTTCTGCCAGACGGATGCGTCGGGGGAGAAGTTGTTGAAGGCGGCGGTGCAGCAGTTGCATGTGTCTGCCCGGGCATATCACCGGGTGTTGAAGTTGGCGCGGACGATAGCGGACCTGGCGGGCAGTGAGATGATTGCGGCCACTCATGTGGCGGAGGCGGTGCAGTTTAGGCCGAGGGTGGGGATGTAATGGAGAGAGTGACACTTCTCTCTGTATAAAGGATACCAAATGCGTCCCGCTTTTCGTTCCGATAATGCAGGGAGAGATCGGATGATTATTCAAGATAGGATTGCAGTCTCTATTTGCTGGGTGACCAGCTCCATCCTCCATAGATGTCGCATTGCCGATTTTGGGTGAGGCAAGGCGTTTTTTTAGAGTATATCGAGATCGCGCGCCCGCATAACAGCTTGCGTGCGGTTGCTCGCAGCCAACCTGGAGAGGATATTGCTCACGTGGCGTTTGGCTGTATCAATCGCTACGATAAGCTCCTCGGCAATCTCCTGGTTGGAGGCGCCACGTGCGAGCAGGCGCAGCACCTCCAGTTCGCGTGCGCTCAGGGGGTCGAGCAGTGGCTGCTGTGAGGGATGGGGAGCAGGATGATCTGCCTGGCCTTCCTTTGGCCGTGCAGGGGAAAACGCGGAGAGCAGGGTATCCAGGTATGAGGTCGATTTCTGCTGACGCTGCTGATCCCGAAGCTCGGAGAGCAGGATCGCCATCGCATCTCCTTCGTCCAGGAAGCTGCGCATATACCCTTCGGGCTCTGCTAGATGTACCGCTTGTGAAAGTGCAGTGATGGCCGTTCGCTTCTTCCGGTGTTCCAGATACGCCAACGTTTGTAAGAGCAGAAGTTCAATGACGTGTCCCCACCGCTCCTGTTTCGTTGCAGACTCGAGCAAGGGCACGATGCGCATGAGTGCTTCGTCGGTTTTGTGTTGTGCTAACAGGACCCGTGCCAGGGCCATATCCTCAAGTTCTCGTATAAGCGGAGCGGGATGTCTCTTCCCCTGCTGCACGCTTTCGGCCCATCGTGCAGCCCGCTCTAGTTCACCACTTGCTATCCAAAACCGCACATGCGTGGTAATACTGTGAAGCGCATGCCAATAGGGATTGCGCATGCGCTCACTCACGCGCTCGGCACGTTGCAGAATCTCTGCTGCTGCATCCAACTCGCCTCGAGAGAGATGGACCCGTGCCAGCGCAGGGAGTCCCTTACTAAGCAGCAGAGGCTCGTCACGCTGCAATACTTTCTGCGCGAGTTCTTGTGCTGCCTCGAGTTGGTTCCACTCACGCAAAATGTCCATTTGATACAGAGAGACATGGCCTACTTCAAGCCCGAGCGAGTAGCCTTCCAATTTGCTGAGATCAATCGCGCGCTCGCAGCACTGCCACGCTTCATACAATCTTCCTCGCATTATCAGGAGGGAGGCCGCCGAGCTCAGAAATGATATAGCTATCGATGTCTGTCCTATGGCTTGCATAAGCTGGCTCGCTTCCAGGTTCCTTTGAGTAGCCGGCACGGCTTCGCCCAGGGATCGGTATATTTGTGCCTCAGCACCAGCAAGCCATCCACGTGCAAGCAGATGCTTTTCAGGGAGATGAGCTGCGATGTGCTGGCACTGTGCCAGATTTGCGCGGTCATCACCGCTAAAGCTCATAATAAATGCCTGGAAGGCAAGGACCTCTCCAAGCAGGTGATCCCGGTCGCCGGGAGTCGATGATCCGTCCGCTTCATCTTCGTCAGTACGGCCTTGGAGTGAAGGCGAGATGGTGAGGACCGCTTTCGCTGCTTCAAGCCAGGGTTCCAAGGTTGTGGGGGGAACAACAACAAAGAGAGCGCTCGCCCAGGCAAAACAAAGATGTGGCCGGGCACGCACTAATTCAAGGGGGAGCCGCTCTAGCCAGCGACGGACCGTCGCTTGCTCCCCCTGTCTCCAAATCAGCGTATGGGCGACAGGTTCGATCAGGTCGGCAGCACGCTCCCAGTCGGGGGCATTCAAAGCGTACTGCACCGCTTCGGCCAGGTTGCCCTGCCTTGCGTACCACTGGCTTGCTCGTAAGGAAAGGTTACGTGCCGCTTGGCTATCCTCCTGTTCCAGACGGGAACGCAAGGCCTCCGCGAAGAGCGCATGGTAGCGGAACCAGTGGCGCTGGCTGTCCAGGGGTACGACGAACAGGTTCGCACGTTGCAACGCCTCCAGCACGTGCTGGCTGCCGGTTTGACCAAGAACAGCATCGCATAGAGGTGCGGTGAGCCGATCCAGTATAGAGGTGTGCAATAGAAAATGCTGGATGGCGGGTGGCTGAAGTCTGAGCACCTCCTCCGTCAGATAGTCCAGGATATAGCTCTGCTGCCCACTCACCTCCTCGAAGAGATCGTTGGACGCCGCTTGCCCAACACGCCCCTGGAGAGAGAGGCCGACAAGCTGTAATCCTACGAGCCAGCCCTCCGTGCGCGATTCCACTACCTCAAGCTCTTTGTCGGCAAGATCAACGCTCAACACTTCGCGCAAAAAGGCTCCAGCCTCTTCCGGGGTTGCGCGCAACTGATCGGCCCGTACTTCCAGCAGTTGCCCATGTCCACGCAAGCGCGCGAGAGGCAAAGGTGGATCAGCGCGTGTGGAGAGCATCACACATACCTGGGAGGGGAGGTGCTCGATGAAAGCAGCCAGCGAGGTATGCACGACTTCATCCGTCAACAGATGATAGTCGTCCAATACCAGGATCAGCGGCTCGGGGTGCTCCAAAAGACGATTGAGACAGGCCGTCATATGAGTCCTGCCTCCGTTGCCATCTGACTGTAGTAGCCCAACAGCCCGCTGACCCCGCCATTGCGCACCCCGACCAGCGCCAGATCATTTGTCTTTGCCTTGTCGATGGCCAGCTGCATCGCTGTGTGGTGGACGAAGCAGGAAAAATGAAAGCCGCCGTCGACAAGTGCCCGCAGGGGAGTCTCGCGCTGGATAGTCAATGCTCGGCGACGCTGGGTCCCTGCTCGATACTCCAGAAGACAGGTTTCGAGATAGCGAAAGCCGTGTTCGTGCTTCCCCCACAACTCCGCTTCCAGGAAGATCGGGGCCGCAATTTCAGCCTCATGCTGTGGCACTCCGCTGCGCAGCATCTTGGCGATACTCAATTCGATCGCATCATGAATTGGGAGATGTATCATAAGTACCTCTTTCACATTGTTGAACTGAACGCGAGTGTCCTTTCATGACCATGCGAGAGCCGTACTAGGCCCTGGCAGCGATGGCCACTGCAAGGAAGGCTGCATCTTCCCCGATACCGAATAACAGGGCCGATTTCTCCTTGTAGAGCCAGGGCAATCCAAGGAAGTAGAGTCCCGGCGAAGACGTGATGCCACGCTGGTGCAGAGGAGCGCCCGCCTCGTCAAAGACTGGCACATGCACCCAGCCGAAGTCGAGTCTGAAGCCGGTCGACCAGATGACCGTGTTGATGCCGGCTGCATACAGATCTACCTCCAGAAGTGGATCCGCCGGTGGCATCCACTTCGAGGTGGAATCTTCGCTCGTGCTTTCCACGGGCACCTCCATGCCTGTGCGTAGTACATAGCTATCAATCGCCTGCATGAGTTGTTCCGCCTGGGCATCTGCCCTGTTCAGGTTGTCCTCCAGGTCTGGGGCCAGGATTGCACGGCTCCCCTGGACCTCCTGGAGACGCCCCAGGAGGACGACGCCCTCGCTGGCTAGCTGCCGCAGGTTGATTGCGTGCCCCCCGTCTTTGCCTGAGAGGTCAGGGTGGCAGGCGAACCTGGCCTCAGGGGAGGGAAGAGAATCAACGGTCCGGTCGTAGCCTCCCATCTGGTTGACCCACCACATCACATCTTTCCCACGGTAGCGCGGGGGAGATCTCCCACACCGGGAAACACAGAGATAGACCTGCCGTCCATTCTGGTGGAGTTCCTCGGCGATCTGGCTGCCGGATTGCCCAGAGCCGACGACGAGAACCGCGCCGGATGGCAGTCGGCCGGGTCTGCGGTACTGGCTAGAGTGCAGTTGCATGATGTTAACAGGTATGACAGCACTCGCCTGCGGAAGCTTGGGGAGTGGAAATCCGCCGGTCGCCAGCACCACGTTGACTGCTTCAAAGGAACCTTCGCTCGTCTCTACCAGGTAGCCCTTGCCTCCCGGTTGTAGCCGGACAGCCGTAGCCTGAACGCCACAACGCAGTGGTGCGCAAAAAGACTGGGCATAGCGCTCCAGGGTGGTTACGATTTCGTCATGTGGAAGGAAGCCATCGGGGTCTGCTCCTTGATAGGGAGAGCCCGGCAATTGCGTCATCCAGTTGGGTGTCACAAGCGTGAACGAATCCCAGCGCTGGCTCCGCCAGGTCTCTGCAACGCGACCCCGCTCGAGTACAATGTGTGCTCGCCCCTGTTGTGTGAGGTAGTAGCTTAGAGCAAGCCCCGCTTGCCCACCCCCGATAATCACCGTTTCTATCTGCTCAGACATGGATCTCTCCTCTTCGTACAATCATGCTGTTCCTCTCTTTTTGTTCACTGAGAAAAGTATAAGAGGGAGTA
>JBKPAZ010000068.1:0-15496 GCA_046726655.1 Chloroflexota bacterium | reverse complement strand
TCGATGACATCGTCAAATGGCCCACGCATTTTAAGATCTCCTTTGTATTACTATGAGAAGCTGTGTGAGAAGTGGTCGAAACAGTCATATCACGCTGCTTGCAGAGCGCAATCAAGGGGCTGTTACACAGCCTCTTTGTGTGCTACTGTAATCCAACGCCAATTCGCCTAAAGGTTTGCGTGAAGTCCTTGCTACCAGGTTGATCGTTACTCGCGATTGGAAGAACCGCCAACCTGAACCTATGCGGTATTATCTTGTTCCTCTGGTGACGCCCCAGTCGGCTTCCGGGTCTCGACAAGTTCCTGAACCGTCTGCTCAAGGCGATTCAGTCGCGTCTCGAATCCTTGCAGGGTCTCGACCAGTTGCTGGAATGCTTGCTCGAGGCGATCCAACTGCACCCTGTTCTGCTGACTCAACTCGACCTGCCCGGTTTCGTGACTTGCATCCCGCTTAGGCTCATTGGCACTTTCCGGTGAAGGAACACCACCTGGAAACCGCTGGCCGATGAACTCACGAAGCCGTTCTGCGGCCCGCCCACCTGGTGGTTCGGGTTCGTTCTCGCCAGGTCTACGTGTCATACTTGCCCTCCTAAAAACACATCTAAGCCGTTATGATGGCCAGGCTTTTCCATCAAATGTAGTCCCCCATTGCCTGAGTACTCGCTTCGTCCCGGGTAGGCCACTTCGTCGAATGCGTTCCTCCAGTATAGGCTTCCAGAAGAGCCTGTAAGCCAGTTGTGAACCAGTGTACACGAGCGATGTGTCAATGATGACTGCGACCAAACCATCTGGCATGCCAGCAGTCAGTTCACCCGCCAAAGCACTTGTGCAGAAACCTAGAACGAGCACTGGAAGGAAGCTCGCCAGAAACTTGCTCTGGCCTGACCAGTTCGCACGGATGAGTAGCGTGAGGATCGGTGGTACAATCATGCCAACGAGAAAGGGTGCTGTTTCACGCAATAAATCCATAGGTTTTGACCACCTTTCAAAGCTGACGAAAGGCCGATGTTTAGGATGCCATATGCTGATCGCTGCTAAATTTTCTGTATGCCACCTTGTGCACAGAAGCAGAAGCCAAAGGCAAAGAGTTTATATCACTCATACCGTGATCAGTAAATGTTGTGTAATGGCACATAGCAGAAAAGCTGGGTAGGCAGGTCTGGACTGGTTTTAGCACTTCTTGTTGTACACTGTTATACAACAATTGATATGGCATCCAAACAAATGCCTGGAGGAAATAGATGGTAACTACTCTACTATTGACAGAACATCTGCATAGTCGAATTGCTCACTTTTAAAGTTTATTCATTAAATACTTAAATGTCAATAGGTATTAATACTGGGTAGTGTATCCCTTGCCGTCGGGTGATGCAGGTTTTATGGCTTAGAAAGGATCTTTGAATTCTGGGGTAGTTGTCAACTTCTATCGAAGAACTCCTCGCGGCTTGTTGGATCCGGTTTCTTTGACAACTGCATACCAGAAAGATACGGATCATACGTTGCCAGAAGTTGATTGGCTTCATAGGCAAGTGTGCGGTAGTTGATATGACCACCAGGACGAGAACGCTGCATCGTGAAATAGGCTGCTTGTTTTGGATCCCCATGCATCCAAAGATCGACCTGGTGAGCAAGTGGCAGAAGATTGAGGGCAAATGCATAGTCGATTGTATCGTGATAGGTTGCCGAGACGTTCCCCAGAAACTTCTGTAGCTTTGTATAATACGAGACTAAATCTTGCTGAAAAGCTGTTTTGTAGTCTGCAAACGCCTGGATATCTGTTAAGTACAACGGCAATCCAAAGCCGCGAGCGATAATTTGCTCTATCGTTTCCTTTGTCAGTCTTTCTCCAAAAACCAACGGCAGTGGAAAAAATCTTCCCCATGCCCGGTGGCGATTCAAGTCACGTAATTCTCCCAAGAAACTCTCCATCACCAGTGTCATGCGTGTTGTACGTCCAAATCCCGGCAATTCACAATAGTTGGTGTGGCCTGAAAAAATAAGAGTGCTGATGGCTTTTTTCGTTTCACTATCCTGGGTATGTATCCAATTGAGGAGTTGCTTCCTCTCAAGCCCAGGCCATAGCAGAAGGACATATGCTGCAACTAATCGGTCTCCCTCAGTATACACCGTTTCTATCAGGCCCACTCGTTGATCCACGCGTTTAGGGGAGCCACTGTGTATCGAGACGCTCTGCAGTAAGTCTGTCTCATCTTCAAGGAATTGTTTTAACGCGTGCAGATTGTTATTTGTCGTGAGGAGAGGAGCTGTATGCCGGATGAGCCCAGGCGCTTCTGCTTTATAGCCCAGCGCCTCCTCCTCTTCTCTCGTGGGCGCAAGTAATTTTTCAAGCTGTGCTGCAACTTTCTGATAATAGGCAAGAGGGGAAGCCTTGAGTTCCCCAATAATGCGTGACCAATCGCGAGCAGATGTTTCGAAGGACATCCCACTCCACTGACCAAAGAGTAAGAAGTAACGCACACAGTCAAGTACGCGGGATGTGAGAGCGCTCTTCTGATCCGGCTTTGTTGTATCGGCCTGGTAGTATTGCTCAAATGCATGAAGCAACACTGTTTTATGCCTCGCGAACAATTCCAGAGATTCAATTCCGAATGATTGATATTCCTCTTCTAAGTGTTCTAAATCCTCTTTTGGCAAACTCTTGGAAATATAGAGTCTCATGGGAT
Organism: Chloroflexota bacterium; assembly: GCA_046726655.1. GTDB lineage: Bacteria > Chloroflexota > Ktedonobacteria > Ktedonobacterales > Ktedonobacteraceae > DATMNR01. Next base: position 12,813 of record JBKPAZ010000068.1, on the reverse strand, counting down.
GGAGGATCGCTTTCCCAAATGCCGCCTGATAGCGTGTCGATTTTTCCTGACCGGAATTCAGAGACCCCTCGTGAAAGAGCGCCAAACACAAGTGCATGGGTATCTTGCCTAAATCCACAGCCAGCCTTGCCATGTCACCGACGGATGCATGACCATATCCGCGAAACATTTCCTCAAGTTTCTGGTCTGGATCGACTCCTTTTTCACCCATTTCATGCAAAATCTCCCACGGCATGCCCGCTGCGCGCGATTGACGAGCGCCAGCCCATGCTTTATGTGCTGCTGTTCGTTTCGCAGGATTCGCGACCGTGGTGGTAGTAACAGTACCTGTGGTGAGATCTTCTAAACAAATGAGTCGTAAGCCTGTCACATCAGCGGGGTAGGTAAACCATCTGTAGGAACCTACAATGCATTCTTGTTCCGGGTGTATTGCCGTTTTTGCTTTCTGAAGAGGTTGGTTCATAGAAAGCCTTCTAGTCCGCTTAAGTTGACACTTGGACGCGAAAGTAAGACTACACCTGGCTTGACCAAACACAAAACGGCTACTGGTTGTTTGCTGTTCGTTCCGTTGGAGTGAGCAAGGCGTTTAATGTAGAGCGTCGGATGCGATAGGCTTGACGTGTACCACGATGGGGTAGAGTTATTGCCTCTAAAATACCATTTTTGATCCAGCGTCGCACTGTGGTGTCATCCACGCGCAATTGTTCGGCAACTTCGCGGACGGTTAGCAGGTCCGCCTCATCATGTGCCACCTTGGCCTCTTTCTGGTCTTGTGCTATCATGACGGACAGTCCTTAAAAGCTGGCACGCTTTTGGACTGTATAGTTCATCTATTTGACTATAACGACGAACTGGCTGGTTTTTAGTAACACTGTTTGTAAATGTCGCTTCGCATTCTTAATGCAGGATTTGCCTGTATAAGTAGATATCGCCTTAAAAATCGGAAGAGATTCGAGTATGGTTTCACCATAGCCTCTGGGGGTTGATAGAGCTTGTTAGCCACCAATCATTGACATACTGCGGTTGGCTCGTTTAAAGCGCTTATCGCCGATGTAATGCTTGAGTTCTTTATTCCAGACGGCCTGGCGGATGGTCTTAACCAGGTCCTCATCAGAAGCATCTGAGCGAATGACAGCACGCAAGTCAGTCTCTTCAGTGGCAAAGAGGCAGGTGCGTAGTTGGCCATCGGCGGTAAGGCGGATGCGATCGCATGTTGCGCAGAATGGCTCGCTGACGGGGTTAATAAAGCCCACCTCACCTATACCATCACTAAACGTATAGCGTCGCGCTGTTTCGGAGGGATCGCCTGTAGTTATCGGAACGAGAGAACCATATTCTGCTTCGATGATAGCCTTCAGTTCGGCACCCGTCAGGATATCCTCTTTGCGCCAGATTTGATCAGCATCCAGGGGCATAAATTCTATCCAGCGTATGACATACGCCTTACGCCGGGCCAGGCGTACAAAATCAAGCGCTTCCTCTTCGCTATAGCCCTTGATTGCAACGGCGTTTACCTTGATCGGATGGATGGATGGATATTTTTCAAGCTCCTCCAATCCTTCCAACACACGGGCGAGTTGATCTCTGCGTGTGAGTTGCGCGAACTTTTCACGTATGAGCGAGTCCAGGCTGACGTTGATACGTGTGAGACCCGCCTCGGCGAGCGCGCCCGCCAGTTGCTTCAAAAGGATGCCATTGGTGGTGAGGCTCAGACTGCGTAGTCCCTCGATCTTGCGTAACTGGCGTACAAGCTCAGGAACGTCTCGTCGCACAAGTGGCTCTCCACCAGTCAGGCGAATTTGCTCAATGCCGATGCTGGCTGCAACCCTGGCAATACGTTCGATTTCCTCGTAAGAGAGAATCTCGGCCTTCTTAAGCCAGGGTAAACCCTCTGCGGGCATACAGTAGGTACAGCGGAAGTTGCACTTATCAGTGATAGAGATGCGCATACTTTTAATGCGCCGCCCGTAGCTGTCGATGAGTAGTTCCATGGGTCAGTCTCCTGATATGTAGTTGAGCAAGTTATAAGGAAGTATTAGTAACTCTTATCTAACAACTATATCACATTTTGGGCTTTATGTGCTGGATGTTTCTGTAAGAGCACGTGCCATCTCTTTCTCGCGTAAATTGCTGGCATATTCTAAATCTACCTGCCACTGACTTGTGGAACGACGCAAGACATGTAGGGTCGCTTCAAGTTGAGCTATGTCCATAGCATGATACTGCATCTCACCTTCGACCAGGTTCCTGGCCTGCGCTTTAAGGTGGAGTATATGCGTTTGACAGTAGTTGATGTAGTGGTCGATCAGGTGTAAGCGTTCAGCGGGGTGCAGATATTCGAGGAAGCATACTTTTTGCCAGAAAAATTTTGGATATTCTCCTGGATTTGAGGTTGTATCCATCATTAACTGGTGAAAGCGTTTGCGCCCGGCTTCTGTAATTTGGTACGCGCGGAGTTGTCGTTCACCTTGTGGCTCTTCTTTTGCTCCGGCAGGGGCAACAATCAACCCCTCTTGCTCCAGTTTTGCCAGTCGTGGATAGAGCCAGCCATGGCTGACTTTAGCTATGGGTCCGGTGATGTCGTTGATGATTTTGGAGATCAGATAGCCATGGATTGGTCCTCGCATGAGGAGGGAGAGAATGATGAGTTCGTACATGTTCTTACCTCGGAAAATAGGCTGGTGATCGGTTTCAGTTTGATCCAATCTCAATTGATGGGTTTAAAGTTTCAGTCAGAGTCATTTCTTAAAGACAGGTTTGTCAGACATAACTGATAGATATGTCTTTTAGGCGTTAATTTTAACTTTTTTTGTTGAGTTTGTCAAGATGGTTTTTTAAACTGACATCCATATTTTTATACACAAATAAAGAGAAGAGAGGTGCTACTAATCACTGCGCCTCTCTTCTCTTTTTAACTGTGATGATACGTTGTAATATGACGTGAACTCAACCAAGCTGGCGAAGTGTAATTTCTCCTAAAACAAATAAGCGAGAGCTCAGGCAAATGATCTAAGCTCCCATTTTTCGATTCACCTTCTTGTTTATGGCTTGATTGCCAGGAACGAGGTAATATCTGCTGTCACAGTGCTTTGTACCTGCAAATGTAAACCGCAGCGGCCCGACAGCAAAGAGCTATCTGCTATAGTAATCATCCAGCTCGTAGGTTCGGTATTGGCCGTTTGCCAAACTTTGGCGTAAAGAGTTGAGCCAACGACTCGGAAACGCAGAGTATAGGACTTGCCTGCCGTTGCAGCAAATGCCGTTTTGCTCAGCAACGTGAGGGTGCCATTTACCTTCTTCTGTATCATCAGACTGGTGCCATTAATGGATGCTTTATACCAGTTCTTGCTATCAGACCAGCGCAGTATAGCTCCCAGGTTGGATTGTGTAAAACTACTTAGTGAGCCGCTGAACAAGACTTCGGCATCGGTGGACGTTGGGCCAAGTAACGCATTGTATTGACCGCTCCCATTTGAGACCTGCCCCATGTTATTCTTGATGGAGAAGGAGCTTTGTGTATTAGCAGCTCCACCCCAGACCAGTCCATCTGAAGCCGTTCCCCAATGTGACTGATTCGCACGTTGGAAGGTATCCTTTGCCAGGGTAGTACCCGGTGACGGTGAGGGGGTTATCGTTGGAGTGGGCGTGGGAATACCCGACTGAATTGCTTCTGCCAGTTTATTGACGAACTCTTCATCGAACCAGACACGATTATGCCCATCGACGTTTAAACCATCGTGTGGATGACCGTTTGCCGTTGGTGTGTCATAGGTTGTGAACGAACCAGAACCGCTATCCGGGAAAGATCCGAAGATTTCTTGCTCTGAGTCATCAAACCAGATCAGCCCGTTCCTATCGACACTCATACCAGAAGTATGCTTTCCACAAGTACTACAGACCTTCTGATAGGCATATTCTGTCACACCGCTATTAGTTCCAGGTACAGCCTGTGAAACATGTAACTCACCAATCATGCCAACCCATCCCTCAGACCACCAGAGATTCCCGTTTGGATCGACCGTAATCAGGTGAGGCGTCAATCCACTCGTTGAGCTGTTGCGAATCTTATACTCCTGCAATTTCCCTCCCGAAGTATATTCACCGATGAGTGCGACTGACGAGTTATTTTCGGTGAACCACACGTTGTTGGAAGTATCTACTACAATACCATATGGTTGGCTGTTCGACGCAGGAGTAGACACCTCCATGAATGTTTGAGTGACCGGATCGAAGCGGCCAATTTTGTTCGCATAATGCTCGGTGAACCAGATCTTGCCTTTGCCGTCAATCGCCACACCCCACGGGCCAGCATTTGCCGTTGGAACGGTCCACTGCTGGAACGTCTTTGTGCTGGGATCAAACATGCCGATGGAGTTTCCCATCGGCAGAGGAAACCATAATTTCCCTTGTGAATCGAATGCCAGGAAAAGAGGCTGCGCATAACCAGAGGGCAGCTTGTAGGTATTCATCCAGGTTGACGTGGCCGGGTTAAATTCGGCAATCTCTCCTGGAGGTGTATTAGCGTTACAGGTGGGAGCAGGATCACAGCCTGGGATAGTTAGCCAGACGTTCCCTTTGCTGTCGAAAGCCGTACCCCAGGGGTCTAGACTACTGGGTATATAGAAATCCTTGGTGGTTATTCCATATGCCAGCACATGAGTCGAATGTAAATCATACCCGGTCACACCAAAAGCCACAATGGCACTGCCAATAAGCATTGCCAGTGCTAAAAGACCCTGTATAATTTTTCTTTCATTCAACATAGTATTTTCCCTATTAGTCACCAATTAAGACCGGTTCCAGTGCGCCTGAGTACTTGATGTACCTGATGATGTCGATAATAGGAACAAGTATAGCAAGTGGGATATCATGTTCAAGTGGCGATTCAGTTAAGATATTATTACGAATGGATGATTTGGAGTTACTTTTTCTTAACCATCTACACCGGTCACGCTGCCATCAGGGTGTTGGAATTTTTTTGACATAGGGAAGGTGTATGTAACTTGTAAGCTGCGCCTGTACCCAATACCGGCTTACTTCTGCCGCGCCTGAGGATAAATGGGCAGAGTTGCAAGGTAGACTTTTCTTGACAAGGAAAGCATAGAAAGGCCGTAGATGACTATCAAGAATCATCCACGGCCTTTTTCTCATTGGAAACGTAGACCCGAGCTTATGCGTCGTAGTATAGGGCGAATTCGATGGGTGTTGGACGCAAGCGTACCTCGTCGGATTGTGAGCGCTTTAGCTCGACATAATGTTCGAGTACATCTGTTGTGAAGACGCCACCTTCGAGCAAGAAGGCATAGTCATCCTCAAGCGCATCCAGCACTGCATCTAGAGAGCCGGGGACGGAGCGGATCTCGCGCAACTCTTCCTCCGACAAATGGTACAGGTCGCGATCCAGCGGGCCATAACCGTGATCACTCGGCTCGATACCGCGGCGAATACCATCGAGACCGGCCATCAACATGGCGACAAATGCCAGGTAGGGATTCGCTGTTGGATCAGGCGGGCGGAACTCGACACGCTTTGCCGATGGACAATCTGTCAGGGGGATGCGCACGGCCGCGCTGCGGTTGCCTTTTGAGAAAACCAGGTTGACAGGCGCTTCAAAGCCCGGTACCAGGCGCTTGTAGCTATTGGTAGTAGAAGCAACAATGCCCAGGAGCGCCGGTGCGTGTGTCAGCAGACCTCCGATGTAGTAACGAGCAAGCTGAGAGATACCAGCATAGCCTTCGCCATCATAGAAGAGCGGCTTCTCATTTTTCCACAGGCTTTGATGGACATGCATACCGGAACCATTGTCGCCAAACACAGGTTTGGGCATGAACGTGACGGTCTTGCCGTGTTTGCGGGCAGTGTTCTTGACAACATATTTGTAGAACATCATATTGTCTGCAGTCTTGAGCAGCGTGTTGAAACGGATGTCGATCTCAGCTTGCCCTGGCCCGCCAACTTCGTGGTGCTGCGCCTCGACCAGCACGCCAAGCTCCTCGAGTACTACCGCCATTTCGCTACGAATATCCTGTAACGTGTCATTGGGAGCAACCGGGAAGTACCCTTCCTTGACACGCATGCGGTGACCAAGGTTAGGTTTGCTGTTGCGCGAGCTATTCCAGTGCGCCTCTTCTGAGTCAATTTCCGCATACTGGATATTTGCTGTGGAATTGTAGAGTACGTTGTCGAAGATAAAGAATTCTGCCTCTGGGCCAAAGTAGCTCGTATCGGCAATTCCGGTAGAGCGCAGATACTCCTCCGCTTTTCTGGCAATGTAGCGGGGATCACGGCTATAGGGTTTCTTACGACCTGCCGGCCCTGGATGGGCGACGTTACAGATCAGGCTCAATGTTGGGATGCTAGTAAAAGGATCCATGACGGCAGTAGTTGGATCGGGGATAAGTAACATATCGCTTTCATTGATCGTTTGAAATCCGCGTATGCTAGAGCCATCGAATGCTTTTCCTTCGACAAATGTTTCTTCTTCGAGTTCGCGTATTGGCACAGTGAAATGCTGCCACATGCCCGGCAAGTCTACAAACTTCAAGTCGACCATCTTTGCGCCTTGCTCTTGAGCGTATCGCAGTACCTCTTCTGGGGTCATATCTTTTACTCTCCTTCGACATGTATCCCGTTACCATTGCTGGTATAGGGACTTGTTTTGACCGATTATGTTTATACATTATGCACAAGATAAGAGGTTTTTTCTCTACCTGCTTACCTACTCTATCTCTTCTATAATGGTACTCTTGTTATGTGCAGGATACTACTGTTAGATTATCCGAAAGTTCTGGTTTGTTTTTTGTGCAATATGCACAATTTAACTTCAGTCATATTCCTGTGACAGGCTGTGGGGAAATCTTTGAGGGCCATGTAAATCAGGAGTTGTGGCTGAAACCGGAAGATTTGCCCAGCGGCTTTCCGTATTGCACGACGGGGTGCGTACAAAGCCGTTGGGCATGTTTGTGACGTTTTCGGCAACGCCTGGTTAGTGAAGCAGTGGCGAAATGAGAATGGTGCTTATAGCAAGCACTATTCTCAAGCCATTTCTAATCACAAAGACTATAATCCTACTTCTCACCTGGTCAGCTTTCTTCCTAGAACCGGTTGCGCTTTCTGCTCTCAGACCTTTTAATTGTTGAGAGATATCGAGAGATGCTGACCTTGAGTGAGCATTCACCCTGGGATGACGTGAAGTATTACGTCTATCCTCCTCTTCCCATAGCTGTAGGACTCGTGGTGGAAGACCAGGTAATGGTTCTATGGGAGGCAGGCTTCGGAGAATGGCGTCTACTTCATGATAGTTCTCACGGACAGAGGCACAGGCAGGACATGATACCAGGTGTGTAGTAAGTTCAGCGTTCTCAGAGGGCGAAAGGTCCTTGAAATGTGTCATGGAGAGTTTCTCTTTCCAATGATCACAAGGTGTTAGTTCCACCATAGAACTCCTCTCCGATTATGCTATTATATGCGTCGCGGAACTGCTTGCGTCCCAAACTGACATACGTACTGACGCTGCTTTCGTTGATTCCCAGCAATTTAGCAATGTGTTGTCTACTCAGACCTACGATCACATATAGGATTAGACACTCACGGGGCTTGTCTTGTACCCGCGCCAGAGCATATCTTATATACTCAGCTTCGCCTACACTGTCCTCGAATCCCTGATCAGATAGGTTTTCAAGGCGCTTGTTATCTGTCCAGGGTAGGAATACCTGCCGTATTTTTCGACGACGAAGATAATCGATGCCTGTGTTTCTGGCAATACGGAAAAGCCAGGCCTCCGGCTGCTCCAGGTTACGCAGGTTTGACAGACCTTCCCAGGCTTTGACAAATGTATCTTGAGCAAGCTCATGACCAACTTCATCATCACCTACTAGATAGGCCAAATATGCACAAATCTTACCGTTGTACTGTTCAAATAGTCTTGTGAAGATCTGCCGGTTCTCAACCAGTACAAGCTCTACTACTGCAGTTTCTTCTGTTATTGGCTCTACAAGTGATGTTTCTTGAACAAGTGCCAGACAGTTAAGAGTTTCGCTGAAGGGCTCAGCCTCGTTGCTTTGCCCAGTAAGTGAAGACTGAGACATCATACATTTTCCTTGCTAACTTGGCGGGTATATCGTTGTACTCCCTACTATAAGAGACGCAAGGAAAGGTCAATTTTAAATTTTTGTTGAGTTGGGTCTTGGATAAGCTAAACAGCCAGTCTTTGTATTACTACGCATTGTCGCGTAGGATTGGCCTCGTCAAACATGTCGGTCCACCCTCAGCCTTGAGCGAGATCTCGTTTCCCTTGTAAGTCATGACCTCGCAACCAGCTTCTTCCAGCAGGCGTTTGGTGATTGGGTTCCCCTCCAACATCACGCATTTACGGGGAGCCAGCGCCAGCACGTTAGTGCCCATCGTTGGGAACTCCTCTTTGGGAACTTCGATCAGGTTGAAATCGCGGCGCTGTAACTCCTGCCAGAATGGCACTGCAAGTAGTGGAGGGTAGACGACGGCTGTTCGGTAATCGACGAGACTGATAAGTGAGAGCAGGTGCAGACAGGCCTCCGGGCCGGTATAGTAGGGCAATTCTACAGGGATCACCTTCACGCCTATTCCTGATAAAGCCTCACGAAGCTGGCGCAGCCCCTCGGCATTGGTACGAAATCCAAGACCCACTGCGAGCGTATCCTGGTCTACCCACAAAAGGTCGCCTCCCTCGGCGCGCGCATCACCATGTAAGGTGTAGAGTATGGGCACACCCAACTGCTCAAAGCGGCGGGCCATTGCTGACTCTTCGCCTCGCCGTTGTGGCTTGCCCATGCTCAACATAATTGCTCCCTGGTCGGTCACCAGGGACGGATCAAAGGCGAAGATCGCATCGGCATGGTCTGGCTGTGACTCGTCGTGGTAGACAACTTCTGCCCCTCCCTGGCGCAACAGGGCTACCAGGGCATCGTGCTCTTGCTGGGCTATCGCAAGCTCCGGTCGGCCTGTGTAGTGCCACGCTAGCGGATCGCTTATCGCGAAGGCCTCCTCAGGGCGCTTCACCAGGACAGTGCGTAAAGGCGCAACCATGCTCTGGCTCCCATAATGTCTCGTCATTGAGCGTGCTCCTTGTGGCTATTCAAAGTACTCAATAATGTGTTCAGGTTTCAGATGCAGCGTCACGCGTTTTTCTTTCGAGAATTGCTCTTGCATTTGCCGCCTGGCTTTCTCTTCACCGTGATAACGTGCTGACAGGCGATAGATATCATGCTGCGCTATCTCAGGGTCGTCGATCATTTCGACTGTACCGTTGATAGTAAGAAAGTTGTAGTCGTCCTCGACGCAGATCGATATGCGCGGGTCACGTCTCATGTTGCGTTCTTTTGCGCGACCAACCTTCGTATTCATGGTAATCGTACCATCGTTCTCAAGAAGGTACCACATAGTAGTAAGTTGAGGGGTGCCGTCCTGGTTGATTGTTGCCAGCACCGCAAATCGAAGCTCCTGCAAATACGCTTGCGCTTTGTCTGATAATTCAACAGCCATAGACAACCTCCTTTTTGCTTCTATTGAGAACGTCAAGTTCGCGTAGGTCATCAATTGTGTCAATATCAAAAGCCAGGCCAATGTTATGATACATTGTATAGCTCAGATACCGGTCTTTGGCCGCTTCTATGAAATGGTGCAGACTATTGAGGCCAAATACATAAGGTATAGCCAGGGGTGGTCGTATCAGGATGGCGTTCGTGCCTGTGCCATCCCTCGATGGAGCGAGTACGACTTCATGCCGCAGGGATTGCTCAAAGAAACACCGAATTTCCCCAGTAGTTAATAAAGGGAGGTCGGCAGAAATCGTTAGCAGGGCCGTAACACCTTCAGACTTCGCTCTTAGAGCAGCAGCATGCAAAGCCTGATTGTGACCATACTGCTCCTCGATCATTCCTAGTGCTCCCCATATATAAGCCTGTTCTAGTACCTTTTCATCGGAGCTGACCACCGAAACTTGCTCAAATAACTCGCTTGCTTGCAACACGCACAATACATGATGAAGCATGTCTAACACCAACGTTTCTCGTTGATGCTGGGATAAAGATGACGCAAGACGGCTTTTAGCTGTGGCGAGCGATTTAACCGGTATAAGTGCGCTGTATTTCATATAGCCATTCACTACATTAATGCTGCCGCTTCTAAGACTTTGTGAGCGAGGGCGGCTTTCGCCGCTTGATCACGCATAATCGTATTGGTTGCCACGGCTGGTATACCCAGGTCCTCAATTTCGCTTGTGAGATGCTCATCCTGTTTGTCAATGACCATGACATCTAAAAAGTCGCGATAGCAACGAGCTACTCCGACAGGCGAGACTTCCAAACCTAAACCACGCATCAACTTATCAGCAGGCCCTTTAATTGGCGCTCCGCCGACAATAGGACTGACCGCAACTACCATACCACTGGCTTCGTGAAGCGCATCATGAATACCTGGGACAGCTAGGACGCTGCCGATGCTGACGATGGGGTTGCTTGGCGCCATCAAAATGGCCTCGGCCTCTTTGATGGCGTCGAGAACCCCGGGAGCTGGTCGTGACTCACTTGCGCCAACAAAAACAACGTCCAGCACTTCATCGACGCAGCGTCGTTTGACCATGTATTCCTGGAAGTGGAGGAGTCCAACGGGTGTCCGGATATGCGTTGCAACGGCCTGATCAGTCATGGGCAATATACGCATACTAAGACCAAAATAGTTGCGTAGCTCTTCCGTTACCTCGCTGAGCGGTTTGCCCTGTCGCAACAGGTTGGTGCGATGTATATGGGTGGCAAGGTCACGATCTCCCAGCATAAACCAGTCTTCGTTGCCGTAGCGCGTTAGTTGCTGCATAGTGTTGTACGTATCACCGCGGATACCCCAACCGTGTGCCTCGTCAACCACGCCAGCAAGCGTATACATGACGATATCAAGGTCGGGTGATACGTGCAGCCCGTAAAAATCACGATCATCCCCGGTGTTGACAATCACAGTCAATCTTTCTTGAGGGATAACCTGTACCAAACCCTGGAGAAAACGCGCTGCGCCTACTCCACCAGCTAGAACAACAATCATAAGAACCTCTACATAACCTCTAGTCAAAGCGCACGATTAAACTACTCAACGGCAAACGCTCACGCCGTTGTGGATCAGCGGCAGCATATCCTACTGTAATGAGGGCCTGCGGGATGAGTCGTGGGTCTAATGCAAGTGCCTCACAGACGACTTCGGGACAGAATAGTGGGGCGCACATCCAACCGGTATCGAGTCCCAGGTCATAGGCCATCAGCAGCATATTTTGGATTGCCGCGCCGATGCTCTGGATTGCCATTGTCTTTTCGTCAGCCTGCCTGCGTTCATCAGGATAGTGATCCAGGTCTTCGAGATACAGGCAAGGGATAATGATTACCGGGGCATTAAGGATACGTTGTCGCGACTTCTCCAGGCGTAGATGCACAATTTCAGCATCCTGCCCGTCCATTTGCAGATTTTGCCGCCAGGTATTGCCCATGTGATCTGCAAGTTGTAGCTTTGGCTCTTGCCTGGTCAAAACGACGAAGCGCCAGGGTTGCCTTCCATGTGGGGATGGCGCCCAGCGCGCAGCCTCTAATACCTGTTCTACCAGTTCGCGTGAGACGGGACGGTCTTGATATGTTCGCACACTGCGCCTGCTTCGCAGGAGCGTTGCCAGGGTATCTGTGCGAACTGGCAGAGTTACCGGTCGCTGCTTAAAATGTGTTGTCACGTCGATCTATCACCTTTATAGATTTGCTCTTTTGAGGGTCGATTAGTTAACAAAACAGAAAGCGATTCGCTTTTATTCCATATGATTGTATCATAAGGCCTACTTTCAGGTTCTTTTGAGGCTGTTTGTGTTTCGCTGTTGCGCTTCCAAAGCCATATTCTGTCTGGTGGTAACCAACTGAATCTACCGGCTCTGCTGTCAGCGCCGTCTACTATCTGAGTCAGCGCGGAGGGTCGGTTAGTGTGGCTCTATACCTGCGAGGAGCTTCAAATGGCAAGGTATAGTGACATAAGGGGTACGAAGGGGGGACTCCTGCTCATCCATTACTTAAAAACGTTCTAAATCGGCTTCCCATCTTTCTTGAGTGGTTATCTATGACTTCGAAAGATGCAGAATGACAGTTCATTTGACAGTTTGTTGGCCAATCATGTTGTGCATCAGCTTCCTCATTTCTTTACAATCTCCTTCCTACACTTTCCAGATGAGCGAGACAATCAGCACAGCGAGTAAAATCGTGCCGAACACAAACAACATGCCTGCCCACTGCACCAGCCGCTTCTTGTATACGATGATGCCTTGCCATGTGTTTGCCATCTCTTTCGCCTGGTAACGATGCCAGGTATAACTGCGTGGCCGAATAGCAAGCATTCCCAGTGCCATCGCAACGAGGTAACACAGTAAGATGACAATGATGAGGTACTTATTCAAAGGATTGTTCTTGAGATAGGCCGGAGGAAAGCTGCTACCGAAAGCTGTCACGCCAAATAAGATCGCGAGAAAAGTCGCAACACGTTCGATCACACTCTTGCCAGCATCGTCAAGTAACACGAGCTGGTTCTTCTCCATATCAGCAAAGGCCGCTTTGAGTCGCTGCTTCTCTTCTATCTCATCCTGCGTTTCCGGCCCAGGCTCAAGAATAGGGATGTGATCCTGTTCATTCATCGATAGCCTCGGCAGTCTACGCGCACGCTCATCTCTGCTCCACAGGTTCCACAGGTGAGGTCACGTTGATCCAGTTCTACACCAGCACGCATGACGCGTATCACGTTCACCTTATCGTTACAGATTCGCCG
>JBKPAZ010000067.1:0-16278 GCA_046726655.1 Chloroflexota bacterium | reverse complement strand
AGGCGATACTGTCTTCGCGGGAACGCTCAATGAACTGGGAGCACTCGAAGTGCATACGACCAAAGTGAGGGAGGAGACCACGCTCGGCCAGATTCGCCGGATGGTTGAAGAAGCGAAGGCCCAGAAGGCTCCCATCGAACGCATTCTCAACCGCTACGCCACGTTCTATACTCCCACCGCGCTCATCCTCGGGGCATTGGTCTGGTGGTGGAGTGGCGATCTCCTACGCGCCATTACCATCCTGATCGTGTTCTGCCCGTGCGTCATGGTACTGGCGACACCCACGGCGCTGGTCGCCTCGATCGGTAATGCCGCGCTGCGAGGCAGCCTGGTCAAGAAAGGCGCCACCATTGAGGCCATGGCGAACGTCACCGCCGTGGCCTTTGACAAGACCGGCACCCTCACCTTTGGTCAGCCCAAACTCACCACGCTCGATCCCCTTGGCCAGATGACCGAGGCCGAACTGCTCCATCTGGCCGCCATTGCGGAGAAGCTGAGTGAGCACCCGTTGGGACGAGCTGTGGTGCAGGCGGCTATCGCACGTGGGTTGACCGTTCCTGATCCAGAGGAGTTTACGGTGCTGCCAGGATTAGGAGTACGGACACGCATTGAAGGGGCGGAGGTGATCATTGGCCGACCACGACTGCTCTCTGAGCAGGGCATCACCGTCGATCCACAAACGCTGGCCCGCGCGAGGAATCTGGCAGCCGTTGGACGAACCGTCATCCTGGTCGCACAAGACAGACGGGTCGTTGGGATGCTTGTGCTGGAAGATACGCTCCGGCCAGAAGCCGGTCAGGTCATCACGCGATTCAAGAAACTGGGCATCCGTACGGTTCTCGTGACCGGAGACAACACCGCGACGGCTGAGCGGATCGCCGGAGAACTGGGAATCAGTGAAGTGCATGCCGAAGTACTGCCAGCGCAGAAGGTGGAGATCGTCAAACAGCTCCAGGCTCAGGGATTCAATGTGGCCTTTGTGGGTGACGGTGTGAACGATGGGCCTGCTCTCGCAACAGCGAACGTCGGCGTGGCGATGGGGTTGGGTGGCACCGACGTTGCCATCGAGACAGCGGAGATCGCGCTCTTGTCTGATGATCTGACGAAGCTACCCCACCTGTCGAGTCTTTCGCGCCAGGCCATGCGGGCGATCAAGCAGAACCTGATCTTCTCCTTGAGTGTACTGGCGATCGCGGTGGGGCTTGCCATTCCCGGCATCCTCTTACCAGTTACGGGCGCGCTCCTGCACGAACTATCCTCCATTCCGGTCATCGCCAACTCTGCGCGGTTGATCGGGATCAAAGAACGAACTGAGTGACAGGCATGTGATGAGCAAACATGAGAGAGACCACAAAAAAGGAGTAACCAATGTGTACGTTTGAAAACGAGCAGAGCGTTGTCGTATGTGATACTGCCATTCAGCAGGTACGTGCAGCGGTCAGTTATAATAGAAGAACAATAGCAAACATCTTCCCAGCCAACACACTCGAACAGGAGAAGAGCCTATGCCAACACTGGTTTTTTTTATCGATGTAGATAACACACTTCTCAACAACGATCAAGTAAAGAGTGACCTGGACGAACATATCAAAGTGGAAATGGGCGATACATTAACTACCCGTTTCTGGGAACTTTACGAACAAGCGCGAGAGGAAAGCGGTGTCATTAATATCCCACTCTCCCTTGAGCGACTGCGCGAGCAGACTCCCCTATCAGAACTGGACGAACAAACCTATCTTCATGTCCACTCGCTCTTCGACAACTACCCATTCTTCAATGCCCTCTACCCGCATACGATTGAGACACTCAATTACCTGCGCACACTTGGGCTGACGGTGATCGTCTCCGACGGCGATATGTATTTTCAAGCGGCAAAGATCTTTCACAGCGACCTGGCCGAAACCGTAGAGGGGCGTGTATTGATCTACACTCATAAACAAGAGCACCTCCAGGAGATTATAACACGGTATCCTGCCGACCATTACGTGATGATTGATGACAAACCTCAGATTCTCGCCGACAGCAAGTCGATTTTGGGGAAAAATCTCACCACCGTATTTGTGCAGCAAGGAAAGTACGCCGCAGACCCGAAACCGGCTAACTTCACTCCCGATATCAGCGTGCTCCATATCGGTGACCTGCGAAACTATAACGCCGAACAATTTTTGAAGTCATAAGTAGTATAATTGTGGTACTATGCGAAAACATGAAAAAGCGGAAGTCACCATCAGCGCCAGCGCTCAAAAGACATTGCTCCTCGATGTCTACAAACGCCAGCGCATTGAAGCGTGCGGACTACTCATAGGCAGTATTGACCATTCCGGCAATTGGCACGTCGAAGAGACACACCCACTACGCAATATCTTTGACTCGCCGGTATACTTTGAATTCGCCCCCGAAGATTTGCTCGCGGCCGACCTTGCCTACCCTGACAGGATAATAGGAGCCTATCACAGCCACCCTACAGGCCTGGCCGTCGCCAGCCACACCGACCACCAGAACATGAAGCGAGTCAATGTTGAAGAACGTATCCCATGGGTATGGCTCATCATTAGTGCATCTCTTGACCACGCACCAACGTTATTACAACAGGTTCAGCGTCACTTACAACGCATTCCAAATTCATCGATCGTCGCTTACCATCATTATGAAGATGAAGGGCTCCGGCGGATTGCCATACGATTTGAGAAGCAAACAGAAATAGCGCCAGATTCAGAATAAATATGCCTTCGCAAGTATCCCAAAGTATACCGGGCGACCGGCTAGAACACGTGAATTTCGAGATAATTCACAAACCCTGGACAATTGGGTAAAATTGTGGTCATGGCACGACAAATACGCTATAATAGGCGCTGTTAACAGCACATCCTGGAAAAGAAAGACATCGCGATGAGATGCCCAAATTGCAACAATGAATTAAGCTTAGAAGAGGCCTTCTGTGGACTATGCGGCACACCAATTATGTCTCCAGTTCAACCCACCGCCATGATCGATCCTCCACCTTCGCGTAAAGGGCTTCTCAGCGGAGGGTATCATACCGACATCTCGCCTCCATTTGGCACGCACGGCTCTGGAATGTTGCCTCCACCTGACACCCCATCACCGGTGAGTCCAACTGGCCCGCAACAACAGGGTGCTTTCTACCAGGACCCTACCGAGGCCATGTCAGCATTGCCTCCCAACCAGGTTCAGAATTATCCAACGGCTTATCCGCAACAAGGCTATACTCGTTCACCAATGTCAGGTGGTTATTCAGGAGCGGGACAGTATGCTCCCCAGATGCAACAACTTTTCCAGAGTGGGAACTTTACAGGCACCAATTACCCGCCAACCCAATCATTTCCTACAGGACAAGGCTATGGAATGCCCCCAGGGTTTACTCCTCCGCCACCAAAACAACGCAGCAATCTTGCTCTGATCATTATCTCCATTTGTCTTACATTGGTAATCGCTACAATTTTTGCTTTCGGTGCAGCCTACCTGTTACGTAATAAAGCACCTGATAACACACAAACCTCGAATCAACATGCTGCGCCAACAAGTATCCCTACGTCTACCCCTACTACGGCACCAAGCCCCAGTCCAACGCCTTCTCCTTCTCCTACGCCGGCTCTTACACCGACGCCAACGCCCGACCCAGGTTTCACCATGTGCAATACGGCATGTACCTCAAACGGCTTTTCCGTAGAGTACCCCAGTGCCTGGCTACAGAAACCAACTAGCGACTCAACCGGCACACAATTCGCAGACCCATCTCAATTGGACGAATTCGCTGCATTCAAGACTCCTGGCATCACCACAATGAATGCAGGCCAACTCGTGAATTCTGATCTGAACAATTTCTCTTCTCAGCCCGGCTATATTGCTCCCACTCCAACCCCATCCTCAAATGCAACCATCGGCGGCGAAAACTGGTCCTATCAAATCGCATACTACCAGTTGAATAGCCAGACCGAGCGTATCGAGGTCTACGCCACTGTACACCAGGGCAAGGCTTACATCATTGAACTACAAGCACTCGACGCTCAATTTGATGCGGTTAACACGCAATACTTTGAGAGGATGCTCGTCAGATTCCAATTTCAATAGCCTGCATCTCAGTGACGACTCCCCACGGCTCCAAGCGGGGGGCTTCTGGAATGACGCGGCTGTGTCGTCCCACAGCTTTTAAACCTTCTTCAAGAATATTTTTGCTCCCGTTGTGGTCCCTGTCGATGACCAGACCGCACCGGGGGCATTCATAGACCCGCACGGAGAGCGGCATCGGTTGACGATGCCCACACGCCGAACACGTTTGCGAGGTATACGCCGGATTCACTCGCGCCACTTCTCTGCCAGCCTCTTCCGCTTTACAGAGGAGATGCGCGAAAAATTTGGACCACGACGCATCAGCGATACTTTTTGCTAACTTCGGGTTTTTCACCATATTGCGCACGACCAGGGCCTCCACCGCGAGCAACCCGAACCGCTTGATCAGTTTGCAGACCTCTTGTTCAATGAAGTTTTTGCGACGGTTCCCGATCCGCTCATAGACCCGCGCCACGACCTTGCGCTTCTTCTCGCGCTCGCGGCTTCCTGCATGGCGGGCTTTGGAGAGTTTGCGTTGCGCACGAGCGAGGGCCGCTTCCTCGGCGCGAAAGAAGCGCGGGTTGGGGATTTCTTCCCCGGTAGACAAATACGCGAACGTCTTCAACCCAACATCAATCCCCACGGCTTCTGGACACGCAGGCAAATGCTTTTTCTGAACTTCTTCCTCTTCCATCTCGATACTGATCGAAACGAACCATTTGCCGGTGGGTGTCCGTTTGACAACGGCGGTCTTAGGTGTCCCTTTCATCGCCCGGTGCATCACCATCTTGACATGCCCCAATTTGGCGAGTACGAGCGCTCCCCTCTTCTTTTTGTTCCCGGTCTGCACCTGGAAACTATTCCCGTATTGTTTAAATGTCATGGAATCATAACGTGAGCGAGATTTAAACCGGGGATATCCAGGCGCCTCTCCGTTCTCTACTCGCCGGAAGAAGTCGCCATACGCCCGATCTACCCGTTTGACGGCATCCTGAAGCACCTGTGCAGGCACCTCGTCTAACTCAGGACGCACCTCTTTGCATTCCGGCAACTCCGCACATTGATGGGCATAGGAGAGCGAGACACCTGCCATACGGTACGCGCTTCTGCGTTCATCGAGCGCTGCATTGTACACCTGGCAGCACAAGCCAAGCCATTCCTCCAGCGTCCGCGTTTGCTTGCGTGTCGGATAGATGCGAAAAAGATACGTTTTTCTTGGTTTCTGTTTTTCGGCTTCTGTTTTCTGCTGTTTCGGTGACTTCTTAGACATGCTTTTGTGGCTCAATGTACTGCTTAATAATCGAGAGTGGTGCGCCCCCGGTGGTCGCACAAAAATACGAGTTCGTCCACAATGTTGGCAACTTCCGCTTCAACAGCGGAAACTCCTGACGCAAGAGACGAGAGGAACGGCCCTTGACCAACTTCATCAGGCGATGAATGCCGAATTGGGGATCGACGCTCACCAACAGATGGACATGATCGGGCAGCACTTCGAGTTCTTCGATCTCGGCCTGATGCTCTTCACACACCTCACCAAAAATCTGTTTCAGTCGCTCCTCAATCGGCGGAAGGAGCACCTTTCTGCGATATTTCGGACACCAGACCCCATGATAGTGGCAGGCATAGAACACGTTCCGGTTGCTCTTGTATCCCTCGCTCATACGATTCAATATACAGCATTCGGCTATCTATTGTCAAGAGCGTTTGTTCTAGTGTTCCAGCCATACCACTCTTCCCCGACCCCAACAAGGAACGCGCCCTTCATCCCCATGGATGAATCACAGGCGCTTTCGGGCGCGGGAATTGGTAAAAGAAATCGACGCAAAAATTTGACTCTTCTGCAATTGTAATGTAGCATGTCATGGGCATTGGCTTCAATCAGAACTCAAAAGCGAGAAGGGACACCACCTATGACGGTACTTGCGATTATCGGAGCACAATGGGGAGACGAGGGCAAAGGGAAAATCGTAGACGAGCTATCTACGCATGCAGACTACGTCGTGAGATACCAGGGAGGCAGCAATGCAGGCCATCGAGTGGTGCATGAGAAAGGTGAATTCACCTTTCGTCTTGTACCATCCGGCATTCTCTTCCCCAACACAAAATGCATCATAGGCAACGGCGTTGTAGTCGATCCCAAAGGCCTTCTCGCCGAAATGGAAGAGTTACGAAGCCAGGGCATAGATATCTCACGGCTATATATCAGCGAGCGAGCGCATGTAGTCATGCCCTATCATTTCTTGCTTGACCGATTTGAGGAAGAAGCCCGGGGAGCAGACAAGATCGGCAGCACGCAGCGCGGCATCTCCCCGGCCTACGTGGACAAACATGCGCGCATTGGCATCCGCATGGCCGACTTGCTCGACGTAGATACCTTCCGTGCCAAGCTCGCCACAATCCTCCAACAAAAGAACCGCATGATTACCCAGATCTACGGTCAGCCTCCTCTCTCGCTCGAGGAAATTCACGGCGAATATTTTGGTTATGGACAACGCCTGCGCTCTCACATAGCAGATACGCAGGCTATGCTCCACGAAGCGCTGTTCGAGCGTAAGACAATTCTGCTGGAGGGAGCACAGGGCGCCCTCCTTGATATTGACTTCGGCACCTATCCCTACGTCACCTCATCCTCTACAATGGCCTCCAACGCGTCCAGTGGAGCAGGGTTACCAGCCCATTCCATCGATCGAGTAGTCGGTGTTTACAAAGCCTATATTACTCGTGTTGGCAGCGGACCCATGCCAACCGAACTTTTCGATACAACAGGGCAGAAAATGCGCGACCGGGGCCATGAATATGGCACGAACACCGGTCGCGAGCGCCGCTGTGGCTGGTTCGATGCGGTAGCCGGCCGCTTTGTCGCACAACTTAACGGTATGGACGCAGCTGTCATTACTAAACTCGATGTGCTCGATACCTTTCCCAGCATCAAAATCTGCACTGCCTATCAACTACACGGGAAAATGGTGCACAGCCTTCCCGCCACACAAAGCGATCTTGCGGCGTGTGAACCAGTCTACGAGGAGGTAGAAGGCTGGCAATGCGACACAACAGATATCTGTTCCTATGAGAACTTACCAGCAGCGGCCAAAAACTACTTGAAACGTCTTGAGACATTATTGGAAACCCCAATTGCCATGGTTTCGGTAAGTCCACAAAGGGGCCGGACAATCCAGGTCCAGGATGTGCTGGCTACGCCTGAGTACGATGCGCGCTATCCGAGAAACGCAAAGAGATGATAGAGAGCGATCTCCATGCTGAAAGCGTTTAACAGACCAATTGTGTGCTCCGTTTCAGCCAAGCGGTTTTTTAGTCATCACCCCACCACTCCGAGGGAACTGTTCAGGACTTGTCCTCACCTGCTCCCACACCAACAATCTCCTACCATCTTCAAGGCCGGGCAGAGTTACAGGAACATCGGCCTTGAAGCGCGCTCCCACCTGCAAAGCAGCACGCTTCCCCTGAGCCAATTCTACGGTTAGATCGCCTTTTTTCGGGAAAATGATTTGCCCACCCACGCGGCAGAACGGTGCAGCATATTCTAAAAGCGCAGGGAGCGATGCGACAGCACGCGCGGTGACCATATCAAATGATGCGCGGTATTCGGCTTTGTGCGCCAGTTCTTCAGCACGACCATGCACTGCCATAACATCTTCGAGTTGGAGTGTCTCAATAACATGCTGCAAGAAACTTACTTTTTTGCCCGTGGCTTCCAACAGCACGACTTGCCACTGTGGACGCACAATTTTGAGGGGAAGCCCAGGAAAGCCGGCGCCTGCTCCGATATCGAGTAAACGCACATCCGGTACATCATAAACCATCAGCAAAGACAAAGAATCGAGAAAGTGTTTGATCAAAACCTCCTCTGGATCGGTGATAGCCGTAAGGTTGATGCGCGTGTTCCAATCAAGCAGTTCTTCCCGGTAAAGCAAAAACTGCCCTAACTGTTGCTCGGTTAATTCTAAACCTGGCTTACTCAGGCCTTCAAGGAAAGCTTGCAGGGCGGGGTTTTGGGGAGAGGGAGATGTTTGCAGGGCGGGGGCAAGCCCCCCCCCTACATTACTCGTATTGATACTCAAATTTCCTGAAATGTAGGGGCGGGGCTTGCCCCCGCCCTGGTTAATCTCGTCCTGTAAACGTTCCCCGCCCTGGTTATCCCCACCCTTGCTATCCTCGCCCTGATCCGATTGTATTCGCCCGCCCGGGCTATCCTCGCTCATCTAGGCGATAAACTTCCGTTTGCTGTTCAGATAATCGATCAGCAGGTATTCACCCAGGTTGTACTTATCGGCGTAGAAGGTGCGGCCGTGGTTAATCGACGAGAGTTGATTCACAAAGGCAACCATCCAGCGATCATCCTCTAACATGAAGGTATTAATGGTAATGCCCTCGCGTGTGCAGCGCTGCACCTCTAACAACGTTTGCTGCTCGGCATAGGGATTGGGCGGGTAGCCGAATAGCCATTCACCGTCCTCAAGCCAGATCGTCGGCCCACCATCGGTAATCATAATGATCTGTTTATTCACACCATGATGGCGTGCTAACAGTTGGCGAGCCAGCATGAACCCGTGCGCCATGTTCGTACCGGTGCTATTATCGTAGCGTCCCATCTCTACCAGTTCCTCCGGTTTGTATTCGCGAGCAACAAATGAGAAACCCACAACATACAGGTTGTCACGCGGGAACTGCGAGCGGATCAGGCTCTCCAGGGCGACCGCTACCTTTTTCGCGGCCGGTTGGCACCCATTGTAGACCATGCTCATACTCAGGTCGATCATCAACACAGTTGAAGACTGCGTCGTAAATTCGGTGCGGTAGACCTCAAAATCATCCTTTTCCAGTCCGACAGGAGTACCTGTGCCACGCCGGTGCAGCGCATTCATCAGCGTTTTTTCCAGGTCCAGCAGGAATGGATCGCCGAATTGATAGGGTTTGCTCTCATCTGTACGCTCGCCTCCCACTCCTCGGAAAGGACTAACGTGGCGACCAAAACCGTCTCGTTTGAGCTTATTGAAGATATCCTGGAGAGCCTTCTGGCCAATCTTACGAATACCACGCGCGGTCAATTCCCAGCGATTGCCCTTTTTCTGGATATAGCCCGCTTCCTCGAGTATCTTCATGAGCTCTTTCAGTTGCTCGACTGATTGATACTCTTCATCGCCAAGCAGATCTTTGACCTTCTCGCTATCGATTGCCTCCATGTTATCCAGGCGGCGCGCTTCCTGGATTTGCTCTTCCAGGCCCTCCATCTGCTGCAATCGGTTCATCATACGCATGGCTTCATTGAGCGGCAGTGATTCATCTCCCCGGAATGGAAAGCGAGTACGCATCTCCTCCATCGGAGCCAGAGCCTCGAGATTCATAGCCAGTTCCATCAGGTCAACACGAATACGGTCATCTCCCATGAGTTGTTCCATGAGATTTTGCAACTCCTGGCGTTGCTCAGGCGAGAGATTGTCCATAATGCCCTGCATCGCCGCCATTTGCTGCTGCATTTGGTCGATCAGGTCATCCAGCGAATTGACGCCAGGGAAGTATTCCCCGTGCTTTTGCATGAACGAGTCGAAGTCAGGTTCTCGCCCCTCCTGGCGATCACGTAGCATTTTGTTGAGATCACGAATCATCTCGCGCATTTTAGCGATGTCTTCAGGCGTCATGTTTTGTAAAGACTGCTGCATACCCTGGAAGAACTGCTGCATCATTTGCTGTTGCAGACTGTCCATCAGCTCTTTGAACTTTTCACGAGCCTCGTCATCCATAAAGTCGTATTCAGAAAGCCCTTTGATCTGGCCTGGGATATCTTTTGGCAACTTATCCAGGTAGTCTTGCTTCCTCTTTGCGATCATCTCCAGCATCTTGCGTTTCTGCTCGGGCGTGAGTTCATCGTTAGCCTCGCCAGATTGACCCTGCTGGCTACCACTCGTTCCTTGCTGGCCTGCCTGCTCACTCTCTTCACGTTCAGACTGACCTGTCTTTTGTTGCTGGCCAGGTAACTGTTGTTGGTCTGAAGGCTGTGAAGACTGTGACGATTCAGATGGTTGATCTTGCTCACCATCTAAGCGGCGTTGAATTCCATTACGCTCCAGGTTCTTGATCTCTTCAAGCTTTTCGCGCAAATCATCCATCACACCAGAGGCCATATTGTAGCGATTGAGCTGCTCGTTACGCATATTACGCATGCGTTCCATCAACTCGCGCAGACCCATAGTCCGGCGGCCGTCTTCGCCGCGAACACCCTCCTGCATCAGCCTTTTGAGAGCCTGTTGCAGGTTCCCATCCTCCATGTAATCATCTGCGAGTGCATTCAGAATCTCATCAGCGTCCAATCCCTCGATGCGCTGCGTCCCGTCCCAGCGCGAGTACCCGTAGCGATTCTTAGAAAAGCGTTTGAACATGTTGAGTGTTCCCTTTATCGCCTGTAGCGAACTTTGCCGTTGACCTCATCCTTATTAAGCCTTCGGTTCAAATGCAGCCCTTCGAGAATAAACTCGACGGCTGATGCAATGCTGGCTGGACTACCTCTCCCATTGAGCTTATCAACGGCTTTGCTGAGTCCACCAACTTTCGCAAGCTGGTTGACGTACTCCATCGATGAGAGATCATCGCCCACCTGTACATTCAGACCCCGCTCGAAGCCAGCTACAAGTTGTTCAAATTCACGCACTTCAAAGTATTCACTAAAGACCTCAAGGATTGCCCCGTTGATGAGTTTTTGCACGACCCGTTCTTCTTTAATATCACCCACTGTATCAAGCTCGATTTTGCCACAGGTCGAGGCTATTATGGCTGACAGGTCACTGATGCGAGGAGCTACCTGCCGTTCTTTGAGTCGCAACGCACGGCGGCTGGCATTGCTAAGCACATTCTCAAAGTTCGTGACTGTGACGCGCACGCTCACCCCTGAACGCTGGCTGATATCATTGCTTTGGCGCGCCAGTTGCGTGATTTCTGCAATCACTTCTTTCATAAACTGCGGGAAGATTATCTCCATTCCCTCAGTAATGAAGTGATTACTCTCAGATTCCATGATCTGTATCTCATACTCCACAGTGCGCGGGTAATGGGTACGGATTTCCGAACCAACGCGGTCCTTCAGCGGTGTGATAATGCGTCCACGATTGGTATAGTCCTCAGGGTTTGCGCTGGCGACAACGTACACATCCAACGGCAAACGAATCTTATAACCGCGAATTTGTACATCACGCTCTTCCATGATATTGAGCAGACCCACCTGAATACGCTCCGCCAGGTCCGGTAGTTCGTTAATACAGAAAATGCCGCGATTTGTGCGTGGAATCATGCCGTAGTGAATGGTCAGCTCGTCTGAGAGATAGCGGCCCTCGGCTACACGCACAGGGTCAACCTCACCTACTAAATCGGAGATCGTAATATCGGGCGTCGCCAATTTCTCACCATAGCGCCGGTCTCGTGGCAACCATACAATCTCTACATCATCGCCAAATTCGTCTAGCTTATCTCGACAGGCTTTACAAACAGGCTCGTAAGGATTGTCATTTATTTCGCATCCTGCGATTACTGGGATAAATTCATCGAGCAAATTGACCAGGTTGCGTGCCATGCGCGTCTTTGCCTGGCCCCGCTCACCTAGAAAGATGATATCCTGGCCAGAGAGGATGGCATTTTCAACCTGGGGGATTACTGTATCTTCATAACCCACAATGCCTGGGAATAATTCTTCTTCCCTGCGGAGCTTCTGAATGAGATTTTTCCGCATCTCTTCTTTGACAGAGAGTACTCTATATCCGCTTTCACGCAACTCGCCAATAGTGCGAGGTCGGGTAACTATCGTCATTCCGCTTATTTGCTACCTTTCTTGGGGGCTGGCACGTGTGATGCATGTCTGGGATAGGGGAAGACTAACCAATCCTACATGATCCCACTGCACCAAACAGATGGAACCATATGTATTCTACCGTCTTATACCAGAAAGCGCAAGTAGTCACTACCATCTCCTATAACCTACTTACCGGGTCTATCTCCGCCGAGGTGCTGTGGAACGCTGGTGACAACAATTCCCGGACGGAAGAGCAGAGCAGCTTTTAACCGGAAAGCAGTCTGGTTATGCAAAATTTGCTCCCACCAGTGAGAGACAACAAATTCTGGCAGAATGACCGTCACTGTATCTGCTGGGAAAAGTTCATGCACGGTATCGATATAAGCGAGTAAAGGACGCGAGAGTGACCGATAGGGTGACTCGATGATGATGAGCTGGGTTTCTTCCTCCTCAGCTAAATGCTTTTGCCAGCGTTCCCACGCTTCACGCACTTTATTTGCATCATCCAAATCGATAGCAACATGCACCGCAATCACATGTTTTGTAATCGAGCGAGCATATGCCAGGCTCTGTATCGCGGCTCTATCCAATCCCGCGATTGGCACAATCACGCGGTGCCGTATATCTTGTGGACGTATAGGGATGTCGCTAATCCGTCCACGCTCGACCCGGTTATAGTGCCGGCTAATAGCCATAAACATCAGCACAAGCAAAGGAATCAGAATAACAACTATCCAGGCTCCTTCCAAAAATTTTGTTGTGGCGATGACCAGTGCAACGATCAGCGTTGTGACTGCTCCCAGGCCGTTGATGATCATACTACGCAGCCATCTTTTATGTTCCCCTCGAAGGCGCCACCAGTGAAGTACCATGCCTCCTTGCGAGAGCGTAAACGACAAAAAGACACCTACGGCATAAAGGTTAATGAGTTGAGTGGTAACACCGTTGAACACAATCAGCAGGAGGATGGCAAGCAAGGCTAAGGACACAATGCCGGTGGAAAATGCAAGACGGTCACCTCTAAAGGCGAACTGGCCAGGCAGAAACTTATCTCGTGCCAGCAACGAGGCTAATCGTGGAAAATCTGAATAACTGGTATTAGCAGCCAGGGTCAGGATAAACAGCGTTGCTATCTGGAAGACTGGATACATAAAATAAAGCGGTCCTGTAAATACCTTAAACGCTATCTGACCGACAACAGTGGGATTGCTTGCTGGATTGGCTTCTATACCAAAGGATGTTGCAAGTAGAGTAATACCGATGAAAAGCGTTCCAAGAATAACGGCCATCCAGGTAAGCGTGGTACGTGCATTGCGTGCTTCTGGTTTCTTAAAAGCAGGCACACCGTTAGATATGGCTTCTATGCCCGTCATAGCTGCACAGCCAGCAGCAAAAGATCTGAGGATCAGAAAGAGCGTAAGTGATTCAGTTGCTTGTACGGGTGGGAATGTGCCGATGATAGGGTCATGTTGAATAAAAAAGGATTTGACGCTTCCCACTATGATCAGCAGAAGTGCGCTTCCAACGAAAACGTAAGTAGGGATGGCAAAGATCGAACCAGACTCGCGCACACCTCGCAGGTTAACCACGGTGATAAAAATGACCAGTGCAACATCAATGGGAACGACGTAGGGTGCGAGCAAGGGAAAGAGTGTAACAAGAGCCAGGACACCGGCGGAAACACTCACCGCGACGGTGAGCACATAATCAATCATCAGCGAAGCAGCAGCTACCAGACCCGGCATCGTCCCCAGATTGTCTTTTGCCACAATATACGATCCACCACCATTTGGATAAGCTGGAATGGTCTGTCTATAAGAGATGGCAACAATAGCCAGCAGGCCAACAATAGCAAAGCTGATGGGTAAGGTGAGACCCAGATGAACTGATCCGGCAGCCACCAGGCTAAAAAGGATCGCCTCGGTCGCGTATGCAACCGAAGAGATGGCATCGGATGAAAGTACGGCCAGGGCTTTGAATTTCGTTAACCGTTCGTGTTCGGCCTGGGCAGTAGCGATGGGCGCTCCGATGAAGACTCGCTTGACATTGGAAACTACTCTCCCGATTCCCTTACGCGGAGCTTGCGTTACCTCCGTGGCCTCTAACCTGCCGGTGCCTATGCGCCGGAATGCCCGCTGGCTCGGCAACACTACTCGAACACGCTCATTTCCTAGTAAACTGCCTTTGCGTACCTCGGTGCGGACCAATCGAGTAGGATCATCCTCATCGATCAGATTTGGATTATCTTTACTAGCATCCTTATCATTACCGCCTTCTAAGGTCTGACTTTCTTGATCATCCATCAATACCACCGCCTATGCTTGTCCGACGAAGGTGTACAAGGGGCAACACCGCTGTCATGCTGAGCGCAGCGAAGCATCTCCACGCCACTGGACAGAGACCCTTCGCTATACTCAGGGTGACAATGTATAACCCATCGAGGGTCGTCTCTCTTGAGAAAAGTAGAACGCACCTCTTTGATTGTACACGAGAATAAAACTCATACAAAGTGCGAAAAGCTCATTGCTTTGTCTACAGTATAGTAATGCTGGTGGACTAGTATCAAGCAAAAAGGTCCCTAAGTCTTCACCCGCAACAATTCTTGAGTATTTCTTGAGAGCTTCAACAAATTTCCTGAGCGTTTTTTGAGTGCTGTAAACGCTCTATTAGTATACCATTGAAATCACAGATGCTATAGCAGTATCGTTATCTATTCTTTGGAGGAACCTATATGGCAAGCAAAGTAACGCCGGAAGCGGCTGAAGCGGATGGCGTAGCTGCCAATGTACCGGAAGCAAGTCATGAGCTACGACGCGCTGTAGGCGTCTGGGGATCATATACCTGGGGGTATGCTGATGTCGGGGCCGATGTGTATGTCGCACTCGGCATTGTCATGGCGGCGGCTCAAGGAGCAACGAACGTCGCTTTTCTCTTCGCGGGTCTTGTCTATGTCATGGTTGGCCTTGCCTATACAGAGCTGGCCGCCGCCTACCCGATGGCTGGCGGCGGTCAATTCTATGTCCTGCGCGGCCTGGGCGATCTCTTGGGCTTCGTAGCAGGGTGGGCTGTCTTGCTGGACTTTACCATCGACATTGCGCTGTTTGCGCTAGCATCAGCAGGCTATCTCAACTTCTTTTTCCCCGTGCTCAGTCAGCATGTGAACATCAATCTGCTCGGACTCCAGCTTTCTGGCGTCCAGCCGATCTTGATCCTGGAAACCACGATCCTCGTGGTCTTCCTGACGACTCTCAACATCCTGGGCGTGCGTGAATCAACGAGATTCAACGAGATTCTGGGCGCACTGGATATCATCAGTGAATCGGCCATTCTGTTCTTTGGATTCCTGTTCGCCTTCAATCCAACCCTGCTCATCCACCAGATGACGACCGCGTGGCCTTCCCCATTCAACCTGGCGTACGGCGCATCGCTTGCGATCATCTCATTTGTAGGTTTGGAATCAATCAGCCAGGCCAGCCAGGAGACGATCCGCCCCGGCAAGGTCGTGCCACGCACCTCGATCGCACTCATTCTGACGGTGCTGATCTTCGCGCTTGCCTTTTCAAACCTGGGCCTGGCGATGTTGCCGTGGCAGAGTATCGTCGCCCACAATGCCGATCCCGTCGCCTGGCTGGCAAGTCACATCCCCATCGTGGGTCTGGTCGCCGGGCCATATGTCGCCTTGCTCGGTGCAACGCTACTCCTGATTTCAGCCAACTCCGGCGTCTTTGGTGCCTCGCGCATCACCTATTCGATGGCACGGTTCAATTTGCTGCCACACTGGTTCGCAAAGGTCCACCCGAAATTTCGCACACCGGTCCGCTCACTGGTGGTCTTTTCCGGCATCGCCCTGGTCGAACTCTGGCTCGCCGGTCTCTCATCCAATGTCTATGATGTATTGGCGAACATGTATGCCTTCGGTGCTGCAACGGCCTATATGCTGGTGTTCGTTTCGCTGCTCACGCTGCGCTTCAAAGACCCCTGGACTCCCCGCCCTTTCAAAGTGCCTCTCAACATTCGACTTCGAGGCAAAGACGGCGAGACACGCTTGCTGCCCATAGCTGGTGTGCTCGGGTTCCTGGGCATCAGCAGCATTCTCTTTCTCGTCGTGCTCACCCATAGTATTGGACGGATTGCCGGGCCTGGCTGGATTGTGCTGGGGCTTCTCATTTACTTTTGGCACCGCCGTCGCAATAAGCTTCCGTTCAGGAAAACGCTCAAACGGGACTGGACAAAGGAACAACTACTCGTTTATGAGGATGCGGGCGAATACGACCTTGCAGACGAGTTCCGCGAAAACCTCGAGCGCAAACGTCGACTCCATGGTGGAACAGAAAGAGAGAGCCCGCTACCTATAGGCGTAAAAGTACTCGATGTACCAATTCACACCAATTCAGACAAGGAACATCACAGAAAGC
>JBKPAZ010000066.1:0-12664 GCA_046726655.1 Chloroflexota bacterium | reverse complement strand
GGCGTATTTCTTCCTTCGCAGTCAACCGTGGTACGCGACCCATGTCACGGAGATAGAGGCTCAATGTATTTCCCAGTTCGCTGCCTTCGTCATTTTCTGTAACATCAGCATTATTGACCAACAGGTTGGCTCCTGTTGAGTCCAGGGCATCCATTTCTTCTTGATTCTCAAGCTCATTCTCTGTGAATGGAAGCAATTGTTCATCCGCCGGTATGTTGGAATCATCGGCTGTTCGAGCAGTAGAATGGGAGAGTGCTAGATCTAACATAGTATCGGTGAGCGATGCTTCTTCCTGTGTTTCTAGTTGTTCAATCATTATAAGAGACATAGATGATCCCCTTTCTTTTAAAAATTAAAAATCCATAAATAGAAGAAATGAATATATGGAGGATAAAAGATGGAATTACCATAAAGAATAATGAGCACTGAATAGTCATTATCTCATCATGCAATAAATAAAACGTTATTGAATGTACGTTCTATTCCCAAAAGCGCAAGGAAAAATAATGCTCCATCCCTTGAAAAAAGAAGGGCGCGCACCATCATTGCGCTCTTGCCCTACCTGGCCTATGCGCACGATGATAAACGGAAAGCGAGACAAAGTTTAGCGACTGCGTGGGTCGGTGCATTACTACAGGCCTCCGGTGTCGATGAAGTGATCACGGTGAATGCCACCATCCTCACCTGAATTTTTCCCACAGCAACTTTCTCAACTCCTCTTGCTCCGTTGGCGTCAAGTTGAGCTTGAGCAGCACATCTCGAAAGTGCGCTATCTCATCGGGGAAGGTAGCGTCACGCAAGCCCTTCATTGAGGCTTCGACCAACTTCTTGTGACGTTTTTCCGCCTCCTTAGCGAGAGTATCCGAGACGCGCCGTTCCTCTTGCTCTCGTCTACTGGCTACTGCCCCTCCTCCGGGTTACTCGACATAGGCATGTACCTGCCTTTCAGTAATAACGTGACGGCTACCAACTCCTGAGTAGAATAGAAGCTCTTCTTTTCTTCTGCAGAGCCACGTCTCAACGGACACCACATAGATCAATCGTTCACAGAGGTAGCATAGCAGAGAAACTTCACATCGCGCTCACAAACGGTAGTCTATTTCTCCCAAAACCATCACAAAAGATGAACAAAGCGCCGACCCACCATAACCCGATGACTGTATAAGGGAAGGATATATCAACACAGTCACAGCCGTATCACGATGAGCCTGAAGCATCTCACGAGGTACTCACAGCACGTCCATGATCGAAGGAATACTCCTCAAGAGCTACATCATTGGTCGAGTGTGATAATTATGTGAGGGAAATGGTGTGTTCTGGTGACGGAGATGTGATACACAGAGGATATGCTGTAAGTGTGTTGGAAATGTAGAAAAAAGGAGGAGCATGATGAATGAGAACAAGCATTTCCTTGAGTTAGAACGATCTGCAAGCACAGGTTTTGCTACGATGTTAAGCATGCTCACTCATCCAGAAGCTTTTCCTTTTGAGCTACCCTCGAAGACGTCGATTGTGGTAATCCAGACGCATGCTTCGGCGGTGCTACTTACCTCCAAACTGGTCTATAAGTTAAAGAAACCAAAAAACTTCGGGTTTTTTGATTTCTCCACACCCTCTCTGCGCCGCCATTTCTGTGGAGAAGAGGTACGAGTCAATAGACGCTACGCGCCACAAGTCTATCTTGGCGTGGCCCCTATACTAGTCTCACCCGGTGGTCATTTTCGTTTTGGCCCTCCTTTTGCGCCTGACGAAGTACCGATGCCAGGCACAAAGCTGGAAGGCAGGGATATAGTGGACTATGCGGTGGTGATGGTTCGCCTGCCTGATGAGGCAATGCTGGAGTCCCAGGTGCGTACCAATACGGCCGATTCGCTCTTACTTCAAGAGATCGCGCAGCACGTTGCGGCCTTCCACGCCACATCACCTACTGACGAGCACATTGCGAGCTTTGGTGGTCTTGAGGTAATACGAGGAAATTGGGAGGAAAACTTTCAACAGATGAGGCCTTACATCGGTCGCACGCTTGATGCTGCTACGTATGACCAGATAGCTGATTACATCTATGGTTTTATGGAACAACGTTGTTCACTCTTTGCGAGCAGAGTGAGCGAGGGACGCATTCGTGACTGTCATGGCGATCTGCGACTCCAGCATGTGTATAACCTCAAGGGGGTTACGATCGATAGTGCCCGGCAATTGCCGGGGCTGGCGCTCCTGGATGGGATCGAGTTCAATGAGCGGTTTCGTTACAGCGATGTGGCCAGTGAAGTAGCCTTTCTGACGATGGAGTTGGAGGCGGCCAGCCGCTGCGACCTGGCGCGTGCATTCGTCCAGGGATACGTTGTTGCGAGCAATGACCAGGAACTGCGCGAGTTGCTGCCTTTCTACTCCTGCTACCGTGCCTGCGTTCGTGGGAAGGTGCTCTCGTTTCAGATGGATGAGCCAGAAGTAGCCGGGGTCCAGCGCGAGATGGCTCGCCGCGAAGCCATCTCGCTGTTCCAGCTAGCAACCCGTTATTCAAGCGGCACAACCAAACCCACTCTGATGCTGATTGGTGGACTCATGGGGACGGGCAAGAGCACATTGGCAGTTGCTTTGCAACACGAATTAGGGTGGGCGCTCTTCTCAACAGATACCATACGCAAGTGTCTCGCTCATGTTGATCCAACCAAACCCTACGCCAATGCATTTGGTCAGGGTTTGTATAGTCAACAATGGACCGCACGCACCTACGAGGCGTTACTGGCAGAAGCAAAAGTGACGCTTACCCAAGGTCGCTCGGTACTGCTCGATGCCTCTTTTATTCGAAGGGCAGATCGACAGGCAGCAGCGCATCTAGGTGCAGCATTAGGAGCAAATGTGCTGTTCGTTGAATGTACTTGCCCAGAAGGGGTTGCGTTGGAACGCCTGGCACAACGTTGGAAAATGCGCATAGGAGCATGCACGGGAGCGCTAGAAGAAGCCTCACGAGCATCAGACGCACGTCCAGATCTCTACGAAGCGCAATGCTCCGTGTTGGAAGCCTATAATCGAAGCGATGAGCCAGGCATGGAATGGATGACAGTCAAGACGACCCTGCCTCTGGCAATAAGCTGCGAACAAGTATTTGGCAGAGTACGTATACCGCGTTTCGCTTGTTGGCTGTAGCAAGCCGAGCGACTGCAAGGGTCACCTTTACATCAAAGAAAGAACGATGTGAAAATGCTATGAGATCAGTAAGCGTTGAGGGCACACCACATACAGAAAGGCTCCACTACCTCGACTGGTTGCGAGTACTGGCCGTGCTCGGTGTATTTTATGCACACACCACCAATATTTACGATTCACTTTACTGGCATATAAGAGGTGGCGATCAGAACACAGGTTTGATGGTATTGGTCGTCTTCGGTACACAGTGGGGAATGTCACTGTTCTTTTTCCTTGCCGGAGCAAGCGCCTGGTTTGCGCTCGAATCCAGAACAAGCGGTCAATTCATCAGTGAACGCTTCAAACGACTGATCATTCCGTTTATCGTGGGCTTCATCCTTCTTTCTCCGCCCCAGGCTTATCTACTTTCGACCAGTCAAGGGCTTTATCATGGTACCTTTTTACAGTTTATCCCTTCTTTCTTTGAACATATACAGATCAGTTGGAATCCGCAATGGATTGCAGCTTATGGCTACCATCTCTGGTTTCTGGCTTTTCTCTTTTTTGTCTCTTTGTTGACGCTTCCTGCACTGCTCCTATTAAGGCGAAAACGAGGTTTACGTTTCATTTCGTGGCTGGCTGCTTTTTGTAGTAAACCCGCAGGACTCTTTGTGTTTGTCGTGCCTATTGCGCTCATACAGATTGCTTTCCGTGCGCCATTCCCTGGCTACCAGGGTTGGGCAGACTTCTTTATCTGGCTGGTTGTTTATGTGTATGGGTTCATGCTTTTATCCGACGCCCGGTTCACAGCCGCTATTCAGAAACAGGGAAAACTTGCTTTCTTCGTTGGGATCGTCTGTTTGCTGACAATGCTGATTGCAAATGTTGCTGGAGTGTTAAGCAGTTGGGATACTATTTCAAGCTACACGGTAGGATACGTGCTCTACCAGCTATTACGCAGTATGACTACGTGGTCCTGGATGATCTTCATACTCTACTTTGGTATGCGTTGCCTGAATTCCAGGAACAAAGTGATCGATTATACGAATGAAGCTGTCCTACCTTTCTATGTGCTCCATCATCCCGTGATCGTTGTGATTGCATTTTACACCATTCCATGGGACATGAATCTGGGAATCAAATTTCTATTCGTCAGTACGGCTGCCCTGATAGCAACGCTCGTCTTGTATGATTTACTCATCCGTCGATGGAATGTTACGCGATGGTTATTCGGTATGAAGCCTTTAGAGTCACACCAACCAGAGCAAGACCAGGAGCTTACACTATCCCCACCGCTACATACTTGAATACTTTCCTTGACAAGCACAGCTTTTAACTGATAGAATACTTTTAGTATCAAAATAATCTATATTCAAAGGAGTTCCCTTCCTTGGAAGCCGATCAACTTTTAGATGGTTTATTTGCCATCTGGCGACTCATGCGACGGGCAATCTCCAATAACCAGCAATCAACGCTTACGCTTGAACAGTTCTGGCTCCTTCGTCAATTGTGGCAACAGGGACCAATGACCATCGGTGAGCTGGCCATTGCTCTTGGCATTACACCTGGTTCAGTTACTATTGCTTGTAAACGCCTGGAAAAGGATGGGCACGTGACACGTGATCGACAGGCGTATGACGAACGGATCGTCCGTGTTGCTCTTACACCTGAAGCTCATACAATACTTGAGGGCTGGCTCGCGCATCGACGAGATGTTTTCGCC
Organism: Chloroflexota bacterium; assembly: GCA_046726655.1. Lineage (GTDB taxonomy): Bacteria > Chloroflexota > Ktedonobacteria > Ktedonobacterales > Ktedonobacteraceae > DATMNR01. The sequence goes on along the minus strand of JBKPAZ010000066.1, from coordinate 7,815 downwards.
CAGTTTCTCGAACGACTTGAGCCACACGAGCAAGAAAATTTGATGCACATGATCGAGCGTGTACTCGAAGTTGCAAACAGTCGTTCTGAGGGAGCGGAACTCTAAATAAAGGGAGCATTCTATGTTGTTTCGCCCGCAAAAACAGCGTAAAGTATCAGTCACCGAAGAGGATATATCTCCCAGGCGCAAGGGTCGCCGGGCCCGCAAATTCCTGGTTGCACTTCTCGTTGGCCTGGAAGTGCTCATGCTTAGCTACATAGGCATCTCATTTCTCGTTGCTACACAGCTAGCCTACGCACAGCCTAAGGCTATCACAGTAACTCCGGCAGCCCTTGGCTTGAACTATCGTGATATGAGCTTTCCTAGTCGACAAGATCACCTGGTACTGCGAGGGTGGTTCATGCCAGGGATGTTACCCAATGGGCAATTGACGACAGCGCGCACGATCATTATGGTACACGGATTGCACTCCAACCGTGAGGCCCTTGAAGGTGGACTTCTCAACCTCAGCGCAGCACTCGTTCACCACGGCTTTGCTATTCTGGTCTTTGATATGCGAGGGCATGGTCAGTCTGCACCTGCGCCGCTCTCGATGGGCTACTTCGAGCAACGGGATGTGTTGGGCGCGGTCGATTTCCTGCGTTCTGGGCCGCTCCCCTATCCAGAACTGGGCCGTCCTCGTGCAATCGGTGGTTGGGGCATTTCGATGGGTGGAGCGACACTGTTGTTGGCGGCAGCACATGAACCAGCCATTCGAGGAGTTGTCGCAGATTCTGCTTTTGCCGCGTTTGTGCCGCTGCTTGAGAGAGATTCTGTAATGCCCAGCGTGATCATTCCAGGTGTTCTGTTTGCGACGCAACTGCTCTACGGAATCAACTATAATGCAGTGCGTCCTGTTGATGCAGTTGCAAGCATTGCGCCACGACCCCTTTTCTTCATCGAAGGCACCGCTGATAGACTTGTCCCATCCTGGAATATGCATGTGCTTGCCGCGGCAGCGGCAGCAGCACCTGGTTCGCAGGTGCAAACCTGGCTGGTTCCCGGCGCCAATCACATCCAATCCTATGATGTAATGGGTAATGTCTACGTCAAGCGTGTTGTAGATTTCTTCACAAATGCGCTTGGCCCTGCTACGCAAAGATAAAACAGAGAGGGCAGTATGGATCAAACGACGTTCGAAACTGGAACATCGATATCTGTTGAGAAAAAGGAAACAAAAAGCCATATCAGGCATATTGTATTCGTTCACCTGACACGACTGGCATGGCTCGCCCTGACTATCGTTGCCGTACTGCTTCTTACTATCCTCATCCGATATCTGACGGCTTCTGATGGCTTCGTTGTTGAACAGCAAATCAATATGATAGCGGTTATTGTAGGAATGGTGCTAGTTGCAATTGTCTACACGCTAGGTATCGTGCGTATGCTTCGCACAATACGGACATGGGAACATGAGGGCAAGACAACCCTGGCAACTGGCGCTCTCTGGGCGTTGGGTAGCACTGCCGTAATCATTGTCTTGCCTATCGTCTTGGTATTTTTCATACATTAGCCAGCCGAAGCACATAAGGGAAGGTTTCGAGGTGATTTTGTTCGTCAAGATCTCCCCAACCTGACGAACGCGATACATCAGACCCCAACATGCGATTGGCGAGCTACAGTTTGCGTCTCTTCATGAGTCTCGGGCTTTGATCAGACAGCGTGTACAATCATCAAGGGCACTTTCGTCGCATGAAGCACACGTTCAGCCACACTACCAAGCACCCAGCGCTGTATGCCCCCACGTCCATGTGTTGCCATCACAATCAGGTCATAGCCGGATAGTTCGGCGCCCTCAGCTTGCTCTGCTGCCTGAACAATGGCTTCGGCAACGTCCATATCGATAGGAACGGAGGTCGTAACTGAGAGGTTGTACGTTGCAAGATCGCCTTCGGTAAAGCGCTTCGCAACGGTATCCAGGTACGCCTCGTACTCACGTTTCGCCTCTGCTCTTACTCCGGCATCGTAGTGTTCGTCAACGGAGCTTCTGAATTTCCCATAGCTGGAGGGGATATCTACCACCCGCATCAAATGAATGACTTTTTGCACTGATGGAGCCAGGGCTGAAACGAGCTGTGCGGCTGGTTCGAGTGCAGACTCGGAGAGCGGGGAGCCATCCAAAGGCACGAAAGCACACATGGGTTGCTGCGTTGCAGTTGTGGGAACAGACCCACCATCACGGAGTACCAGAACCGGTACCGGGCTGTGTGGCGCAAGCTTAAGAGCTACGCTCCCCAACGCCCAGCGCTTGAAACCTGTATAGCCGTGGCTACACATCACGACCAGATCGGCATGCAGGGTTTGAATAGCAGAAAGGATTGATGGAGCTATCGCACCTGTCACTGCTCCTGTTTCCGTTTTGACGCCTTTCAGGACATCCGATGTAGCAACGCCTTCCAGGTAACTTTTGGTGTCAGCTATGCTCTTGTCAAAGGCTGCCTGAGAGTAGATCTCTGGCGGTTTCTTTTCTGTTTCAATTTCAATCGGGATCGCTGCGACTTGCAGTAAGATAACCGAGCCGCCAGAGGCGTGCGCGATGCGCGCAGCAATGGGTACAGCGCTTTCGGCGCGTGTTGACCCATCCAATGGTACAAGAATTCGTTGAAACATGGTCGTTCTCCTCTGACATCCTTGTCAGATGTTGGGATTCTTCGCCTTCTTCTGCGAATACCCCTTTTCCTGAATGACCAGAAGGGCCATTCGACTCGGCGACCGCCAGGGTCGCCTTGTTCTGTGTAGGAGATACCTTGATCATCCCTACCTATACAAAGGATAATCCGGTGATGTCACAGGGAAATCACAGAAAGAGGAACCAATCTCACGGGCCACTCACATTGAGTGGCCATCAGATGAGCCAACAGGAAATGCAGCCAGGGACCCCTGGGCAACGTCGCCCACGAATTTTTGGGAACGCCCGTGCGCTCGCCGATCACTCAGTTGCAAGAACAGCAGACTCCCATACAGCGGGGCCTCATCTTGACCGGCTGGGGGGCCTTGAAGCCAGAGCAGTTGCCCGAGCATGTCTTTGCCATAGATGAGGTGCCGCACGACTGGTTGTTTCCACAGACAGCGGTAGTGGTACATCACGGTGGGGCAGGTACGACTGGCGCGGGTTTGCGGGCCGGGTTGCCGACCATCATCGTTCCCTTTATCAGCGATCAACCTTTTTGGGGAGAGCAAGTCTACAAACGTGGCGTTGGTCCCAGGCCGATTCACCACAAACAGTTGAGTGCAGAGGTACTGGCTGAGGCTATCACTCTGGCAGTGACCGATCAGGGGATGAGAGCACGTGCAGCAGCGTTAGGGGAGCAGATCCGTGCGGAAGATGGCGTTGGCAATGCGGTCAGACTGTTTCAACACCACCTCCAGTGAAGCAGAGAGGGGTTCCAATTGGAATGTTTTTAACAGACACATTGTTTTCATGTGTAGAGATCACACGCTTCCCACAGGAGTTACCACCTCGTCGCCCGATAGTAGACACATGACGACTGGATACGATGCGGGGCAGCCAAAAAGCTGGTGCCACTGTCAGCTCCCAAAGCAGACCAAGAGGCGTTTGCACGACCTGATATCCAAGCCATTGACCAGGAAGATCTCGTCGAAGCCTATCGTAACGGTGCGCAAGGCGTGTACTGGGAAGTCGTAACGCTCGCTACTCCCTGGGGTTTCCGCCTCCAAGACATTGACACGAAGATCTACCTCTGGCACGGCGAAGCGGATACCACGGTACCCATCCACATGGGAAGATATGTGGCGCGCACCCTTCCAGATTGCGAGCCTCGATTCTACCCTGGCCAGGGTCACACCCTGATCTACCATCACTGGCGGGAGATCCTCACGGTAGCTGTGGCTTGAACAGAGAGCAAACAATTCTCCGTGTTTATGCTGGGTACATCCAGAAGAATGGACATGTTGGGCACATAAAGTCTTCAGGCTTTGGTAGAAACGCATACCTTTCCATCCCCAAAATCGCTTGCTCTTTGTCTATGTGATGAGATCGTGATATGAACCTGTGCCGGGGTGATGGTGTTGTGATACCTATGCCCCACACTTATGTTGGGAACGAGTGATTGCTAATGGAGCGCTCCTCCTGGAGGAAAGGGAGAGTAGCCATGATATCCAAGGCGCATGATGGTGAGAGACAACAGAGTGATGTACAATCACTGAGCATTGCAGAACCAGTGCAGCGTAAAAGGCTCTATTACCTCGACTGGCTGCGAGTGCTGGCTGTGCTGGGAGTTTTTGTTGCTCATACCGGGGATATCTTCGATACGCTCTACTGGCATACCAGGCAGGGCGGACAAGGCATAAGTTGGAATGGGCTGGCTACGTTCGGCGCGGAGTGGGGCATGTCGGTTGTCTTTTTACTTGCCGGAGCAAGCACATGGTTTGCCCTTTTATCCAGGTCGGGCAATCAATTTATAGGGGAACGCTTCAAACGACTGCTCATTCCATTTATCGTGGCCTTCGTGCTGCTCTCTCCCTTTCAGGCCTACATTCTGTCGTATTTTATAGCAAGTGGCTACTCGCTCTTTCATGGGACCCTCATAGATTTTTTCCCGTATTTTTTCGAGCACATTCAAATTGGTGGTGATCTGAGATTCCTGACCATCTATGGCTATCATCTCTGGTTCCTGGCTTTCCTCTTTATTATCTCGATGATAGCTCTTCCCCTGCTTCTCTATTTAAAACAAGAACGAGGACTGCGATTCATTTCGTGGCTGGCCATGTTTTGTAAGAGACCTGCTGGACTGTTTGTGTTTGTCTTGCCTATCGCGCTTATCCGGATGAGTTTGTGGGCATTCTTCCCCGGCTATCAGGGGTGGACTGATTTCTATAGCTGGTTTGTGCTCTTTGTGTGCGGGTTCATCCTGTTTTCAAACGACCTGTTCCAGGCGGCCATTCGGCAACAAGGGAAGCTGTTTCTACCGGTCGCGTTCGTTTGCATTGTGACGTTGCTCGCTTCAAATGTGGTGGGCGTCTTAAACGACTGGGAGAAGGCTCCCGGCTACTCCGCAGTCTATCTGTTCTACCAATTGCTACTCAGCTTAGCCAGTTGGTCTTTGACTGTCTCTGCGCTGTATCTGGCGATGCACTTCTTGAACTGGAGTAACACAGTCCTCCACTATGCCAATGAAGCTGTCTTACCATTTTACGTCATCCACCAGCCAGTGATTCTCATCATCGCATTCTATGTTCTGGCATGGAACATCCCTACAGGGGTTAAATATCTATTTGTCAGTACGGCTGCTCTGATTGCCACGCTTGTGTTGTATGAGCTGTTGATACGACGATTCAAGCCATTACGGTGGCTCTTCGGTATGAAGACGTCTCGGCCGCACCTGCCAGTTCAGAAGAGCGTTTGAAGTTCCCTTGCACCCGAAACGTATGATGAACAGCCCAAACCATGGCTTACGGTGGGTGAAGCGAGTAAGCATCTGGAAACTCTCAGCGTATGAAAGCCAGCCTTTCCCCTGAGAACGTGCATGATCTGCCACACGGGCAGCCAGGCGCGAAAGGAGCACACATGAACGAAGATGGCCAGCAGCAAAAGAAAGGCGCAGATGACGAGCGCGAGGGAGGATTCTTTGACCGATCACTCCCTGTTTCAGAGGGACCTCACGTTTCTCTCCAGGGAAAGGGAAGTTGGGTGAAACTCCTCATCTTGCTGGAAGTCTCACCTGATGCGCTGGTCATGGTCGATTCGGCTGGGCGCATTGTGAGCATGAACAGCCAGGCCCAAGCTCTGTTTGGCTACACTTACTCCGAACTCGAAGGCAAGACGCTGGAAACGCTGCTGCCTGAACGCTTTCGGGCTGCCCATGTCCTGCACCGTGAGCAGTATGCCACCTCTCCACGCACCCGTCCCATGGGCGCGGGACTGGAGTTGTATGGGCGACGCAAAAATGGGACCGAGTTTCCGGTGGACATCAGCCTGAGCCCACTGCTCTTCGACGGCGTGCTACATGTGCTTGCTGCCATCCGTGATATCACCGCGCGAAGCCGCTTGGAAGCAAGTGAGCGTGCGGCCCATGAGACAGCAGAAGCGCACCTGGCGTTCTTGCAGCTTGTCCTGGATGAGTTGCCCACCTGCGTGTATTTCGTGACTGGCTCGCAGGCGCGCCTGGTGCTCGCTAATCGTGCCGCCGTCGCCCTCTGGGGAAGCGAATGGCCCATCGGTCAGCCGATGCTGGACTTTCTGGCCAGCCATCACATTCAACTCCTTGACACCAATGGCCAGGCGCTTCCACCCACTGCTTCCGCCACCTTGCGCGCGCTGGAGGAGGGCAAGACGGTGTTTCACCACCAGGAGATTATCCGTCACGCGGATGGCACCAGCTTGCCGGTGCTGGTGCATGCTGTGGCGCTAGACCAACGCCTCCTGGCCGGATTGGGTGCTGGAGGGGGAAACCTACACCTCTCTTCTGCGGAACCGGCGTCATTGGTCGTGATTCAGGATATCACCCCCCTCAAGGAGGCCGAACAGCTCAAAAATCGGTTTCTCGGGCTGGTGGCCCACGAACTGCGCAACCCGCTGGCCGCGCTCAAAGGCAATGCGACCATGCTGCTGCGGCATGCTCATGGGAAGAGAGGCAAGGCGTTAGCCTCCTGGCAACAGGAGGCCCTCACTGAAATCGACGTGGCGGCGGATCGGCTGATGCGGCTCACCGAGGACCTGCTCGATTTGGTTCGTTTGCAGGCAGGGCGGCTGATATTGCATCTTGAGTCCATCGATCTCGTGGAGATTACCCGGCACATAATCGCACAAATGGAACCGAGTAGTGACCGCCATCAACTCACGCTTTCCACGTCTTTGCCATCCCTGCAAGCAGAGGTAGATAAAGGGCGTATCGAGCAAGTGCTGGTCAATCTGCTCACCAATGCCATCAAATACAGCCCAGACGGTGGAGAGATCGAGGTGAGCTTGCAGGTGCCCCCAGGGGGGCAGACAGCCCTCATCAGTATTCGGGATCACGGCATCGGCATTCCGCAAGCAGAGCAGGCTCATTTGTTTGGTCAATTTGTCCGGGCGTCTAACGCAGAGAGTCATGGGATCAGCGGGACCGGGCTGGGCCTCTATCTATGTCGCGAACTGGTCTCGCTGCATAGAGGAGACATCTGGTTCGAGTCGACCGAGGGAGCTGGTTCGACCTTCTTCCTCCGTCTTCCCCTCTCACAAAGCATCCCCACGCCCAATAGCACCTCTTCCACGTGATACTCCTTGCTCTTGTGGGAGCGGGGCGAGGAGCCCTGCTACTTCGCCTGTTGCTCAAGGAACGCCTGCACGCCGGTACGTACTGTCGGATAGAAGTGTTCAGACCCTATCCGTTCGGTCAACCCGGCACGCTTGAGCATTTTCTGGAGCGGGTGGTTCGCCCGGGCAATGGCCAGCACGATCCCTTTGCGCTTAAGCTCATTCTGGAGTGTGCTGATCGCTTCGGTAGCGGTCACGTCGATGTCGACAATGGCTTCGGCATCGATCAGCAACCACTCGACAGGGGGCTCGGCTGTATCGATCAACTCCTGCACTTCAGTCAGGAAGTGATCCGCGTTGGCAAAGAAGAGCGGCGCATCAAAGCGGTATGCGATGAGCCCAGGCACCGTCTCACTGTTAGCATATAGCTCGATATCCTGGTAGCCGTCGACTCCCTCGACCGAGCCAAGCACCGCATCATGCGGGCGCGAGATGCGACCGATCACGACGACCAGCGCAAGCACCACTGCGACCAGAATCCCTGCCAGGACCCCAATGCTCAAGACTCCAACGAAAGTCAC
>JBKPAZ010000065.1:0-19400 GCA_046726655.1 Chloroflexota bacterium | reverse complement strand
GCCGCCAGGGGGTGATGCGGCCCCAGTTCAGATCACTCAGCGCGCAATTGGGCCATGCTTGAAAAAGTGAAGCAAGGGTGTGAATACCCTGCTCCGGATCGAAAAAACTGGTCGAATCGACAATCATCCTCCTGCTTATATCCACAAGGCTGTTGAAGGTGGGATCGTTTAGCTCGGGGGGATCACCAAGCCACCACAGGTAGACCGGGAGGTCTGGCTTGAGTAAAGGCTGTATAACGTTCGCAACTGAGCGGACAGCAGAGCCCGAGCTTAACATCGTTGTTTGCTCAAAGCAGTGGCGCATCAAATCTGAGATCACAGAGAAGCAGCGCAGTGTGACCCATGCTCTGAGAGCAGTGGGCGCATTCTTGGTGCTGTCAAGAATTAAAATGGTGACACGGGCCAGGTGTGTACTTGATAATTCACGCAGTATTCTGCTGGCTTGCTGGGCAGTTTCGATATCAGATGTACAGATAATGAGATTCAAGACGCTGGTGCGTACTCTAACGTTTGCGCCTGTGCGCAGGTTGTCGACGGACATTTTCCACAGGGAGGCAAGTACGTCCTCGATTTCCTCCATGCGTACTGTTTTTCCCGCCCAGGGTAAATGTACGCCCGGGTCGTAGGCTGTATCATTCGTCATGCGCGTTTCCTCTGATCTTAAAAAAGAACGACGTAGACTAGGGACGACGCCACCTGCGACCGTCGCGCCAGATGAACTCATCGGCGGCTTGAGGACCCCATGAGCCGGATTCATAGGTCAAGATGGTTTCAGGAGGCTGGTTCTTCCATTCGTCCAGGATACTCTGTAAAAAAGTCCAGGCGGCCTCTACCTCATCTCGTCGTGTAAATAGCGTCGAGTCACCCAACATGCAGTCGAGTAGGAGGCGTTCGTATGCCTCGGGTTGTTCGCGTACAAAGGAAGAGCCATAGAAGAAATCCATATTGACCGAGCGGATTTGCATCTCGGAGCCTGGCACCTTCGCGCCAAACTTCAGCGAAATGCCTTCGTCAGGCTGAATACGCAACACAAGCACATTCGGCTCGACCTGCCCGTATGCTTCGCTGCGCTTGAAAAGCATGAGTGGCGCTTGTTTGAACTGGATGGCGATTTCGGTGACGCGTTTGGGTAAGTGTTTGCCTGTGCGCAAATAGAAAGGAACCCCTGCCCAGCGCCAGCTATCGATGAATACCTTCATCACCACATAGGTTTCTGTCGTCGAGCGAGGCGAGACTCCAGGCTCTTCTCGATAGCCAACTACTGGCTGGCCGCTCACCCAACCTGGGCCATATTGCGCGCGGATCATATGTGTGGCGACATCTTGACCAATCAGTGGCTGCAAGGCATGCAGCACTTTGACCTTTTCATCGCGTACAGCGTCTGCATCAAAAGCGATGGGAGGTTCCATGGCAACCAGGGAGAGCAATTGCATCGTATGGTTCTGCACCATGTCGCGAATGGCCCCTGACTCTTCGTAATAGGCGCCGCGACCTTCCAGGCCGATATTCTCCGCCACGGTGATTTGCACATGGTCGACATACCGCTCGTTCCATACAGGCTCAAAAATGCCGTTTGCCAGCCGAAACACCAGGATGTTCTGCACCGTTTCTTTGCCGAGGTAATGGTCGATACGGTACACCTGCTCCTCTTTAAAGACTTTTGCAACCTGGCGATTTAGCTCGCGTGCAGAGCCCAGGTCGTGCCCGAAAGGTTTTTCGATGATAATGCGCGTCCAACCCTTGCGACTCTTATTCAGGCCAACCACACCGAGGTTATGAATGATTTCGGGATATTGGCTTGGAGGAGTCGAGAGATAAAAGATGCGATTGCCAGAGGTGCCACGCTGCTGATCAATGCTGTTCAGCAATGTGATGAGTTTCTCATAGCCTTTTACCTCATGAAAGTCGGATTGCAGGTAAAAAATACCCGACGCAAAGCTCTCCCATATCTGTGGATTGACGGGCTTCTGGCGGCAGTAGTGATTGATAGATTCGAGCGCCTGTTCGCGGAACTGCTCGTCACTATAGGGACGCCGTGCGAATCCAACGACTGAGAATCCCGCAGGCAGCGGGAGGTCCAGCGCTAGATCATAGAGCGCTGGCAGTAGTTTTCTGTGCGTCAGGTCGCCTGTTGCTCCAAAAATGACCATGACGCAGGGTTCAGGACTGTGTTTAATACGTATCCCCTCTCGTAGGGGATTGGGAGCCTCCACTGCACTACGTTGAGGCATTACTAATCTCCTCGTTAATTCAATCGTGAACTTGTTTCAATGATTGAGTTTTGATATAGAGTATGTGAATGCATTAGCTATCACCGTGTGCCTGTTTTCTCCTGAATGGCCTGCTTCTTGCTTTCAATACCCTTAAAAAGCTCGTGGAAAGAATCGGCGAACTTTTGCACGCCTTCATCCTGGAGCTGCTGTGTAACCTGGTCGTAGTGGATGCCGACTTCCTCAAGGGCTGCCAACTCAGCTTTGGCCTGCGGAATGTTGTTCTCAATGGTACGACTGACTCGTCCATGATCGCGAAAGTTCTCGATCGTCTCAAGTGGCATTGTGTCCACGGTATCGGGACCAATCAACTCTTCGGCGTAGAGTACATCACGATAGGCCGGATTTTTCGTGCTTGTGCTGGCCCATAGAGGTCGCTGCACATGAGCACCACTGTGCTTGAGCGACTCGAAACGTGGTGTGCCAAAAATGCGCTTAAATTCCTGGTAAACCAGTCGTGCATTCGCAATGGCTGCCTTGCCTTCGAGCGACTTGAGCTTCTGCTGTTCGGCGCTGTCGCTGGTGGCTTTGATCCTGTCTTCGAGCACCTTATCCACCAGCGTATCGACACGGCTGACGAAGAAGCTGGCGACAGAGGCAATATGGCTGATGTCCTTGCCCTCAGCGTTACGCTCTTCCAAAGCAGAAAGGTAGGCATCAGCTACCTGGCGGTAGTTGTTAAGCGAAAAAATTAGTGTGATATTGATGTTGATGCCTTCAGTCAAGGCCTGTTGAATGGCCGGGATCCCTTCCGGTGTCGCTGGGATCTTGATCATCAGGTTGGGGCGATCAACTGTTTTCCAGAAACGGCGGACTTCGGAGAGTGTACTCCCGGTATCGTGCGCCAGGTCGGGTGAGACTTCGAGGCTTACGAAGCCATCCTGCCTGTTGGTCCTGTCATAAATTGGGCGCAGGATGTCAGCCACGGTACAGATGTCTCTCATGACGAGCGCCTCGTAAATCTCGTTCGTACTTTTCCCTTCCTTAATGAGCTGTGTCATTTGCTCATCGTAGGCATGACCTTGACTGATAGACTTCTGAAAGATGGTGGGATTTGCTGTGACACCTACGACGCCATCTTCGTCCAGCAGCCGTTTAAACTGGCCTGAAATGAGTTGTGCTCTGTCAATGTTATCGAACCAGACGCTTTGCCCATGTGTCTTGAGTTGAAGTAATGGATTGTTCATCGATTGTCTCCCTTGTGGCGATTTCTCTTTGGATACCTTCTACTCGTAGATGTGTTGTAATTGTACATGAACGGGCGTAAACCGTTACGCTCTACAAGGTTTCGTTTCAGTTGCTTTCATCATAACATCAAATGAGAATAGAGTACAAGCACATGTTATGTTTCCTTTCTTGCTTTCTGCTGTAGCTCATACAACTTACCAATTGCTTCAATGGGAGTCAGTTCGTCAATGGCAAGTTGCTTGAGTTCTTCGATTAAGGGGTTTGGCTCGGCTGCGAAAAGCGTCATCTGCACGACTGTGGGCGCTGGTATCGCTTGCATGGCCTTTCTACGCGCCTTCACGTCACCGTTTTGCTCTAATTCTGCTAGAATCTCCTCGGCGCGGTGTATGACCGGGCGCGGAATGCCGGCCAGTTGCGCCACGTGAACGCCATAGCTTTTGTCGGCTCCCCCAGGAACAATCGTATGCAAAAAGATGATGTGTCCCTCTTCTTCGGATACGGCTACATTCATGCATTGGACGCGTGGCAGCATCCTGGCCACTTCAACAAGCTCATGATAATGGGTAGCGAACAGTGTGCGCGCTCCACAGCGCCGGTTGTTGTGCAAGTATTCAACAACCGCACGTGCAATCGCAAGTCCATCGTAGGTACTAGTGCCGCGGCCGATCTCGTCAAGGATGACCAGGCTGCGAGGCGTAGCATGATGCAGGATGGTGGCAGTCTCGACCATCTCTACCATAAATGTACTCTGGCCTGTCGCCAAATCATCTTGCGCCCCAATACGTGTGAAAATACGATCGACCAACCCGATCCTGGCTGCTTCAGCCGGAACATAACTGCCGATTTGCGCCATTAAGACAATCAGTGCAACCTGGCGCAGATACGTTGATTTGCCGGCCATATTAGGCCCGGTGATAATCAGAATCTGCGCATCCGCAGTAGAGATCTGCGTGTCGTTTGGAATGAAAGGAGTCTCTACCTGCGACTGCTCGATCACCGGGTGGCGACCGGCCACGATGTGGATGCTATCTCCAGTATCGAGCTGCGGACGACAATAATTATGTTGCGCAGCCACTCCGGCCAGGCTCAAATACACATCGATCTCAGCCAGTGCATGAGCTGTCTGTACGACACGCTCAGCAGCATGTACAGCCATCTCCGCACGCACCTGCGCGAAGAGTTCGCTCTCAAGCTTGCCGATCCTATCCTGCGCATTGAGGATAAGCGCCTCGTACTCCTTAAGATCAGGGGTAATAAAACGCTCACCCGTCGATAGCGTCTGCTTGCGTACATAATCAACCGGCACGCGGCTCAACTGCGAGTTCGTAACCTCAATAAAGTAGCCGAACACTTTCGTATAGCCAACTTTGAGTGATGGGATACCTGTACGTTTGCGTTCACGTTGCTCCATCTCGGTGATCCACTTTTGCCCATTCTGGGAAGCCTCCTTCACCTGGTCAAGCTCGGCGCTGTAGCCCGGGCGTATCACCCCACCATCAGACGCGCTCAACGGCGGCTCATCTACCAGTGCAGACTCGATCAGTCGAATTACGTCGTCGTTATCCGCGAGTCGCTCCACCAAGCGTACAACTGATGGCATGGACACGCCTGCACCGGCAGGTAGACTTGCCCGCACCTCTGAGGCGGCACGCAAGCCGCTCGCCAGTCCTACCAGGTCGCGCGGAGTGGCTATGCGCTGGCGTACGCGGTTCACCAGGCGTTCAATATCTCCAGCCCTTTTCAGTGCCTCTACCAGCCGTGCCTGTGTTAAGGTATCCGCCAGGAGCTCACTGATAACCTGCTGGCGAGCTTGTAAGGCATCGATGTCGAGCAGTGGCTCACCAATCCAACGCCGTAATAGCCGCCCTCCCATGGGACTGCGCGTCTTATCCAGTATCCATAGGAGCGATCCCTTCACCGAACCACTGCGCCCGCTCTCAAAAAGTTCCAGGTTGCGCCGTGTATGCGCATCCAGGGTCATGAATCCGGCAACGGAGTAGGTTTCAAGGGAGGTCAGTTGGCGCAATAAGCCTTTTTGCGTCTCCTGCACGTATGCCAGTACTGCCCCCGCTGCGCGTATCGCCAGTGGCAGGTGCGCACAGCCAAAACCCTCCAGCGAAGCGACCTCAAAATGCGAGAGCAGGCGATGACGCGCGTCCTCCTCTGCGAAGTAGCGAGCGTCATAGGGTGTCACATGTCCAGCGACTCCCGTGAACAGCCTGGCAAGCGGCGCTATGTCATCCTCGTCCTCATCTTGTAAGGATGGCGTTTGCGGGTCGCCAAAGGTTGTATGCGTCATGTCCAAGGTTGCATCTATATCAGCATGGGGGTTGCCGTTACTGCCAACCCTGGTTACAGGCTTCTCACTCATCACCGCTGCGAGCCAGCGCCGTTTGCGAGAAGCAGCTCCCTGGGAACTGTAATACGCTTCGACGATTACCTCGGCAGGACCAACACGCGCAATCTCTTGTTGAAGGGCCACTTCTGGCTCGTTTGTGCTGAATTGGGTCACGGCAAACTCGCCCGTGGTGATATCGACATATGCTATGCCTACGGCGTTGCGTCCAACGACGACGCCCGCGAGAAAATTGTTGCGTTTTGCTGCCAGCATGGCCGGGTCGATGACTGTACCAGGTGTAATAATGCGCAGCACTTCGCGGTCGACGAGTCCTTTCGAGAGCGCCGGATCGCTCGTTTGTTCGCAGACGGCCACGCGATACCCTTTACTCACCAGTCGCGCAATGTAGCCATCGACAGCATGATGGGGCACGCCTGCCATGGGCGACTTTTCACCGCGCCCGAAATCACGTCGTGTTAGCGCGATTTCGAGTTCGCGGGCCACAATCTCCGCATCCTCATCGAACATCTCATAGAAATCTCCCATGCGGAAAAAAAGGAGAGCATCGGGGTGCTGGCGTTTCATCTGCAGGTATTGTGTTCGTACCGGACTATGGACGGGATGTTCTTTCAGGTAGTCTTCGAATAGCACTATGTCGCACCTCTGCAGGTCGGGGAAGATGGCACCCGATCGCTGTGTGTCGCTTGCGGTTACATCGTCCCTACAAATTCAACAGTAGTATACCAGATCGACCATAAGAAATATAGCGAAGAATGGGCAAAACCGGGGTCAATTCATACGGCAGGGTAGGACCCCATTAGGATATTGTTGGCGCCGACTACGGTGCCTTTTGTCCGTTCTGCGACTTGGGTAAAGACCGACCTATAAAGCAGGGTTTAGAAATAGATGCGGTAGGCTTTTTGTCCTCCAGGCTTGCATCAACTTACTGCATAGTTTAAACTGTGGCATAGCAAAGTACTACACTACATATCCACTATTCTTCGCGGCGGACGCACACATGGAAAGGGGTAGCATATGTCTCCACGCTCTATCACCATGAATCCTCTTTTTTATTGTTCCAACCTTGACGCTCCGATTCATTTCATCGCTCTCAATAATTGTATGGAGGTTTACCTATGAGTGCCACGCTCTTTAAAGAAGTCAGCTACTCCCTTGCGAAGCTTATTCAAGATATTGAGTTCGGTGAAATCGGCTTACCTGAGATTCAAAGGCCTTTCGTCTGGGCTAATACAAAAGTACGCGATTTGTTTGACTCGATGTATAAGGGCTTCCCGGTAGGCTATCTTCTCTTCTGGGCTAATGGGATGGAGAACGGACATCGTCAAATAGGTACTGACTCCAAGCAAAAAATCCCTCGTCTCCTCATTGTAGATGGTCAACAACGCCTGACTTCACTGTATGCTGTGCTGAAAGGTATTCCAGTCGTCCGCGAAGATTATAAGACCGAGCGTATCTCTATTGCTTTTCGTCCAAAGGATCAGAAATTTGAAGTGGCTGATGCTGCTATTCGTCGTGACCCAGAGTTCATCCAGGACATCTCAACAATATGGTCACCTGACACTGATATTTTTGAACTGACTGAGAAGTATCTGGATGGATTACGTGCTTCACGAGAGGTCACTTCGGAAGAACTAAGGGCTATTCGGCAATCCATCAGCAACTTGAACAGTCTGCAGAGTTACCCTTTTACCGCATTAGAACTCTCGCCTACCGTTGATGAGGAGCAAGTTTCTGAGGTGTTTGTACGTATTAACAGTAAGGGAACTCCACTCAATCAAGCCGATTTCATCCTCACCTTGATGTCGGTTTTCCAGGACAAAGGTCGATCCGAACTAGAGCACTTTTGCAGGCAGGCTCGGCAACCTTCAGCAGGTGTACCCTCCCCATTCAATTACTTCATTCAGCCTGATCCCGATCAGTTATTGCGCGTGTGCGTTGGACTCGGCTTCCATCGTGCTCGCTTGCATCATGTCTACTCCATCTTACGCGGGAAAGATTTAGGTACCGGCGAGTTCGACAATGAGCGGCGTGAGCGTCAATTTGCTATTCTCAAAGATGCCCAGGAGTACACGCTCAATCTACAGTCCTGGCACGAGTATTTCAAAGTGCTCATGCGTGCTGGATACCGCCGTGCGAGCATGATTACTTCCAAAGTCAGTCTGTTGTACGCCTATACCTTCTTTTTAATTGGAAAGCGAGAGTATGGTGTCGATAGCTATACCCTTCGTAATGTCGTAGCGCGCTGGTTTTTCATGACTGCGCTCACTGGTCGCTACACCGGTAATCCTGAGACAGTGATGGAACAAGACCTTACCCGCCTGCGTAATATCAAAGATGCAGCAGGATTTGTTACCTTACTCGACCGCATCACTACCGACACACTGACTGAGGATTATTGGAACATCACCTTGCCTAATGATCTGGCTGTCTCTTCAGCCCTCAGCCCCACACTGTTTGCATACTATGCTGCCCTCAACCTGCTGGACGCCAGGGTCTTATTCTCGAAAATGAATATTTCTGCACTGCTTGACCCAGCACTGCACAGCAACAAATCTTCTATTGAAAGACACCACCTTTTCCCAAGGGGCTATTTGAAAAGGATGGGGATAACGGAAATACGCGATACGAACCAAATCGCCAATTACGCCTTGGTAGAATGGACAGACAACTTGAGCATTACTGATGCTGCGCCTGCGGATTATTTCCCCAGATACGCAGCACGTTTCTCACCCGATGAACTATCACGGATGTGCTACTGGCATGCACTACCACCAGGCTGGGAACATCTCGATTATCAGGACTTTCTCGCTGTTCGGCGCAAAGGCATCGCCAGGGTTATCCGCGAAGGCTTTAGACGTTTATGGGAATAGGAAGAGAGTAACGGATAACACCGAAATCCGTCGTCGATAAACTCTCTTTAAGGCACTTGTAACCAACTATATACAAAGCGTTTCCGCTTACAAAAATGACTTCGAGGAGACTAAGGTATTGACCGAACTAATCTGGGATGGCAAGTATAAAGATGGTAAGAAGGTTGGACCTATACGCATCGCTCTTCCCTTTCAAACTGTAGAAACTGTAAATGAGTCAGCGCAGCAACGTCAGTTGACTCTTGATATGCTCTTTGCTGGGCGCGAAACAGAATGGCGCAATCGGCTGATCTGGGGAGACAAGAAGTATGTATTACCTAGCTTAATTCCCGAATTTGCTGGTCAAATTAACTTGGTTTACATTGATCCGCCTTTTGCCACCGGAGACAATTTTTCGTTCTCTACTAATATCCCAGAAATCGGGGAAAATTTCATGAAACAGCCTTCAATTATCGAACAGAAGGCATACAGAGACACTTGGGGCAGAGGACTCGATAGTTACTTACAATGGTTCTATGAAACAGTTTTACTTCTACATGAATTGCTAACAGCTGATGGAACAATTTATGTGCATTTAGATTGGCATGTAGGACATTATGCCAAATCAATTTTAGATGAGGTATTTGGCAAGGACAGCTTTTTAAATGAAGTCATATGGGTTCGCAGCGCACCACGTAGCAATGTTAAAAGTGGTATGCCAGCCGGACACGATACAATCTTAATTTACACAAATTCAGATACCTGCACATGGAATAGGCCAATGATTGAGCTACGTGAGGACTATGTTAAGAGTCATTACACCTATATCGAGCGAGAAACAGGGCGCAAGTATAGGCTTGATAATATGGTTAGTCCGAATCCAGATAGACCAAACTTAAAATATGAGTGGAATGGTGTAATGAGAGTATGGAGGGTAACTCGTGAAAATATGCAGAGCTTGCATGAAGAAGGTAGATTAGTTTATTCATCACAAGGAGTTGCTCAATATAAGCGCTATCTCGATGAAAGCCAAGGTACACCGCTTACAACAGTATGGCAAGATATACCACCTGTGAATTCTCAAGCCGCTGAGAGAGTGAACTATCGAACTCAAAAACCGGAAGCTCTGCTCGAACGCATCATTAAAGCCTCCTCTGATGAAGGAGATCTTGTACTTGACTGCTTCTGCGGCAGTGGATCTGCCGCAGCTGTAGCGGAGAAGCTAAGTCGCCGTTGGATTGCTTGCGATTTAGGACGCTTCGCTATACATACGACCCGTAAACGATTACTATCCATCCAGAATGTTCAACCTTTCGTCGTGCAAAATCTGGGCAAGTACGAACGACAAGCCTGGCAAACTGCCGAGTTTTCTGATCCTACCCAGCGGGTTAACGCGCAGCTTCGTTATTATGCTTTTATTCTCCAACTCTACCATGCGACTCCTATTGATGGCTATACGTGGATACACGGCGTGAAGGCAGGGAAGCTTGTGCATGTTGGCTCAGTGGATGCGCCCATTGCGCTAGGCGAAGTGAAAGCTATCGTCAATGAGTTCTGGAAAGTGAGGGGAAAAGATGCTGGTGAACATAGCAACGGCATTGATATCCTCGGCTGGGACTTTGCCTTTGATCTCAATGAAACTGCCAAACAAATGGCAGCCGATGCACATATCAAGCTCTCTTTTAAGAAAATTCCCCGTGAGGTGCTCGAAAAGAAAGCAGTCGAGCAGGGAGATATCCACTTCTATGAATTGGCGGCACTTGCGGTGGATGTCAAGCAGGTGAAAAAGCCTGTGGAGATCGAGTTACAAAATTTCTTTATCCCAGATGATGATGTTCCTGAAGATGTGAAAAATGCCATCAGCCATTGGAGTCAATGGATTGACTACTGGGCGGTTGATTGGGATTATCGAGATGATACGTTCCATAATCAGTGGCAGAGCTACCGTACCAGGAAAGAGCCGAAAATACTGCTGAAAGCCTGCCACGAGTATGAGCAGTCAGGCACCTATACGGTCGTCATGAAGGTCATTGATATTTTGGGGAATGACACCACTAAGGCCGTTGCTCTAGAGGTAAAGTGATGCCGGCCCTATGAGGCTCAGGCGAGAAACAATTAGCGGAGGGAGTGAAAATCATGCCTCGTGTGCCTACAAAGATTGCTGAAAATCAGCCAGGTTTATTTGATCTCAGCCCTTTCCTCAAAACTGCTCCCTGTGTTCCAGCTTTGCGGAAGCTGGTAGCAGGGTGGAGGGACAATGGATACAAGGGAGTAACCAGCACGACGCGCACGCTCCTCAACTACTGGTTCTTCACCGATCATAGGCTGCCTACTGGTCAACTCTTTACGTATCACGAAGCCCAACGAGAAGCTATTGAGACATTGATCTATGTCTATGAAGTAGAACGAGTGCGCAGTCGCAAAGTCCTCTTAGAGCAATACGTTTCCGCAAAAACTGAACTGCGCTTACCTGGCTACGATGAGTTTGCTCGCTATTGCACCAAGATGGCGACCGGAAGTGGCAAAACAAAAGTGATGTCGTTAGCCATTGCCTGGCACTATTTCAATGCGGTGCGAGAGGATGACAATGCCTATGCCAAGACCTACTTGATACTCGCCCCAAATGTAATTGTCTTTGATCGGCTCAAAAGCGATTTTGAGGGTGGCAGGATTTTCCATAGCGATCCGCTTATCCCACGAGAGTTCAGAATATTCTGGGAGTTTGATTGCGTGATGCGTGGTGAAGCCGAACGCGCTCCTGCGGAAGGTACCCTCTTTCTTACCAACATTCAGCAGCTTTACGCCAGGTCAGAGCGGAGGAAAAATGGCGATGATGAGCCTGAAATCATGACTGAGATGCTTGGCCCAAAGCCAAAAGACGATGTGAACAGTGATCTCGTCAGTTTTAGCGAGATGCTTACAAAGCGTACAGGTCGTTTACTCATTCTCAATGATGAGGCACACCATATGCACGACGAAGGGAACGAATGGAATACTGTCATCCGCAAGTTGGATGAAAGTTTGCCAGTAGCTGCTCAACTGGACTTCTCAGCTACTCCACGCTTCGCAAAATGGTCCTTATTTCCCTGGATCATTTCTGACTATCCGATCAGGCAGGCTATTATGGACGGCATTGTCAAAAGGCCAGTCAAGGGCATAGCAGAACTTGACGAAGGGAAAAGCACGGTCGCCAGTGTACGCTATCAAGGATATCTCACGGCTGGTGTAGAACGCTGGCGAGAATACAGAGACGAGCTCTCAAAGACGGGCAAAAAGCCGATCTTGTTTATCATGATGAATACGACTGAAGAAGCTGAGGATGTCGGAGATTGGTTACGCAAAAAGTATCCATCTGAATTTGGCGGTGCAAATAAGGTCCTGGTCATTCATACAGATAAATCAGGTGAAATTACCAAGAAAGACCTTGATGCCGCTCGTAAACTGGCTCGTGAAGTCGATAGTCCTGATTGTCCCACCAATGCCATTGTGAGTGTATTGATGCTGCGCGAGGGATGGGATGTGCAGAATGTGGCGGTGGTTGTTGGTCTGCGTCCCTATACCGCCGCGGCCAACATTTTACCAGAACAGGCGATTGGTCGTGGGTTGCGACTGATGTTCAGAGGACAAAGCTATTCAGAGCGCGTGGATATTATCGGCAATACAGCGTTTCTCTCCTTTGTCGATCAACTGGAAAAGCTGGAAGATATCAAGCTTGATACCTTCGAGGTTGGAAAAGAGAAGCTCAAGATCATTACGATAGAGCCTCAACTCCCTGAAAAAGCGGCCTATGACTTGTCTCTCCCCAGGTTATCGCCAATCCTTGTGCGCAAGAAGACCCTGGCAGAAGAAATAGATGCATTGGACGTGATGAGCTTCAAATTCAGTCCTGACCCGTTACCACGTAAGCCGACCGATGCAGATATCAAGAAATTCCAGTACCAGGCATTCGACATTCTGACCATGGAAAAGCTGTTTGAGCGTGAGTATGCGATCAAAGACGCTCAACGTCCCGATGAGATTGTGAGCTATTACGCCAAGCTGATTGCCAACAACCTGAAACTACCAGGACAATTTAGTGCGCTCGCTCCGAAAATCTGGGAGTTCTTTGAGCGACGCGCTTTTTATGGAACAGTCAATATGGAGAGTCCTACTATCGTACAGGCGATGAATCATCGTGTCTCCGGCTACGTTGTACTTGATGTGTTTGGAAAAGCGCTGAAGGAGAAGCTGATCGAGCAGGTAGAGCCTCATATCGAGGGGCAAAGCCGCCAATTGTCATTCATAGAACCATTTGCTTACTCACGCTCTGTGCTCGAAGCTAGAAAGTGTGTCTTGAATTTGGTTCCCTGCGACAATGATTTTGAGTATGCATTTGCCAGATTCCTCGAAAATGCGAAAGATGTAGTAGCCTTTTCCAAAATTCCTCAGCAATTCGGCTTTTCGATAGAGTACACCGATAACAACGCCAATTTGCGCTATTACTATCCTGACTTTGTTGTTAAAACTGAGGCAGACGAAATGTGGCTTGTGGAAACAAAAGGCCAGGAGTCACTTGAAGTAGCATTCAAAGATAGAGCCGCCCAAATGTGGTGCGAGAACGCGACGATACTGACCGGTCAACAATGGCGCTATGTCAAAGTGCCACAAAAAGAGTATGAAAAACTTCAGCCGATAGAATTTTCTGACTTGCTCACATTTATGAGTTAAGGTCAGGAAAAGTTGGGAAAGGTATTGACAAGTTGCAACTTTTCAGGTACTCTAAAAACATAACCTGGCCTAAAAAGAGGTAAATGACATGACCGTGGAAGAGTATCGGGTATCCTTGGGTTGGTCTGTTTCTGAACTAGCGAGGCGTGCCGGGTTATCGACGAAGACGATAAATCGGATTGAGGATGGTGAACCAGTGTATGACCACACGGTCGGAGCTGTTGCGAGGGCCTTTAGCGAAGCCCTGGGCAGAACGATCACCATTCGTGACCTTGATGGGGTAAACATTGTGAACAAGTGAGGAGTTGCCTATGAATGCATGAAACACCCAAGGCTGTTATCCTTGAGTGTTTCAAATAACCTGCGTAGTGTTATGTTCTGGTTGCATTTCCATCTAGCTCAGAACATAACCTTCAAAAACGCTCCCATTTACTGACTGTTCATCAGTACAGCATGCCAGCTTATTAGGCTGCGTTGTGCTGCGAGGCGTGCAAGGTCTATACGCATTATGCCATTACCGAGCGAGCATGTCAACGATTTTTGTGATGAACATCTCAACATTTGGAGGCGTCTCCGTCCTGTGGCTCAGGGAGCAAGGGAGAACCATGGACGCACACTGAAGATCCGCATGCATGCATGCATACTGTCCCAGGGGAAATAATGCCCATGTCAAGCCTGGCAAGCAATACAGGACGTTACCTCTCCGCCATCTGACCATCAATCAACCATCCGGCTTTCTCACCGTAGCAGACCTTTCCGGGTGGTCAATACGAACAGATGTTCTTTTCGATACCTGCAAGTCAGAAAGGAAAAACCAGCATGGCAAACCATGACCAGACTCTTTCTTCTCCGATTATCGTCCCGGTAGACGAGGTCTTCCACACCGAAGACTCCCCCTTTTGTTGGGTCGATGGCACCTGTCCCTGTCACGAGGATCAGGCGCTCATCGCCCAGGTAGCAGAAGCGGTGAACAACGGGCTGCTCACCCCTGACGAGGCCACACGCCTCGTTGCAGGACAGCAGCTCTAGCAGGCAGGAGGAAGTGAACCCCATGACGACTACCCAACCCCTACCACCACCGGAGCGGGGAGACACGGGCCTCTCGTTCCCTCTCGCCAACCATTCCTACTCGTTCACGCCCACCGTGAGTACCCTCTGGGTTCCCCTGGAGGCAACCATCGGGCAGTGGGCCGACTTTGGCCATGAGGCGATCACGGCTACTGCCCTGGTCGCTACCGGTACAGCCTTCTACGCTCTCTCCTGGGAAACCAGCGCCTTGCGGCATTATATCCTGGCCTGCCAGGAGCGTGAATGCGGGCACGAGCGCAGCGTGGCCCGCTGGTTGGAACGGGCCATGCAAGACCTCGACTGCGCTATCGACCAGTGGTACCAGGTCCTCTCCTGGCTGCACCAGGCAGGCCATGACGAGCAGCAGGACCCGACGAGCCTGGACACCATACAGAGCTTGAAAAGCGAGGTGGATGAGCACCAGGCGCGACGACGAGCCCTGCACCGGCAGGTGCAGCAGGAACTCGTGACCATCAGACACCAGCAGCACGCACAGGGGAAGGAGCAGGCAGCAGATGCACACAGCGCAGACGCCCACCCCTCCTGCTAACCTCGGCAATCTCACCACCATCGGCGCTCACCAACCTGAAGTCTGGCAGATCGTGACGCGCATGGTCAGGGAGCAAGGCTGGCATCTCGTCGATATCCGCTCTGTGTCCTCCTCCCCTGGAGTCCCCGAAAGGAGCCACGAACATGAACCACGACCGCTACGATAACGCTTCAGCGCAACCAGCATCACCGCACCAGCGGCGGGTTGGTCAGCTACGTAACCACCACTCGTTGCCAGCACGTGAGGCAGACGACGAGAACGGCATCGAGGAAGACGAGGGCTATGATGACGTCTGGCCTCCCCGGATGCCGACCAGTACGAGACGCTATACCGACGTGCCCGCACGCCAGCGCGCAGCAGCCCAGGTCTACACCCAGGGCAACCGCCGCATCTATGTGCATAACGGTTTACCACCTGGCAGGCAAACGGCTACCCAGGTCCCTCCTCTGCCGCGGCAACGCCAGTCCCGGTACGGAGATGAGTACGAGACGCAAATCCCTCCCAGGCCCCGTCGCCGTGCGCATTGGCTGCTCTCCCTGGGCGTCGGGATGCTGGCGATGCTGGCCTTGTGGGTCGCAGGCGGCTGGCTGCTCCAGTGGTGGCAGGTGCGTCAGGACGACATGAGCTATGGCAGGCCGCGCACCTTCCAGACCGACGCCGTGGTGGGACACACTGACAGCCCCACCAACCCGAGCCATTTTCTGGCGCTCAACCTGAACCGGCACGTGTTAGTGATCGAGTGCCCAGGAGACGACTGTGCCCATGCCGTGATCTACCTCGGGCCAACGCTCTTTGGTGATGGGCAGGACTTAACCCCCGTCACCCTGACCTTTCAGGACCTCAATGGCGACGGCAAGCTCGACATGATCGTGCATATCCAGGACCAACGACTGGTGTTTCTCAATGAGAACGGGAAGTTCCGGCCTGCCAAACCTGGGGAAGTGCCCTGGTAGCGCTTTGGATGGCGCCAGTCGGAGGTGAGACCATGCATATCCTCCTCATCACGAGCAGAGGGAATCGAGATGGCAGACGGCTTACAAGACGACATTGACCACATCCTGCGACGGATCGACCAGGAAGCGGGCGAGCGCAGGTCGAACGAAACAGCAGAGGAGGACACCGGGTCAGGTACAGGAGCAGCGGACATCACGGAAACGATTCATGTGTATATCGTGCGCGAGTCGGATCTGGAGCGTCCACCAGACGACCTGGTCGTAGACAGCGAGCTTGTCGCCAGCGACGACCTGTCACCAGGGAAGAAAGAGAGCCACATCCCGCCAGCGTTGGACGATGATGATCGTACCGTCTCCCTCACAGGCGAGGATCGCACACGCTGCATTTGTGCGTATGGCATCGCCTGGCTCGGGCTCGTGCTGCTAGTTGGCAGCATCGTCTTCCTGGTCGTGCTCACCTTGCTGGCCCCACCTCCAACGATCACTCTGATCCCTCTCGCGCGCGAGCTGGGTGCCACCACGACGATCGTGGTCGTCTCAGGAGCGCCAACGGGAGGTGGGCGCATACAGGGCCGACTCCTTCCGGCGCTCACCCTCACCCAAGCCAGGACCGTCCCGTCTACCGGCAAGGGGCACCAGGACGCCCAAGACGCGAGGGGTACGATTACGTTTTACAATGGCCTGTTTGCCTCCCAGACGGTGGCAGCAGGCACCCGACTCGCAGGCAGTGGTGGCGTCCAGGTCGTGACCGATCACGTGGCCGTGATCCCCCCGGCGCTGGCAACCACCCCGCCCACCTACGGACAGGTCACCGTGCCCGCTCATGCCACAGCGACCGGCCCGCAGGGCAATATCCTCGTGCGTGGCGTGAACGAAGCATGCTGCTTGCCCTCCGTGCTGGCACAGAATACCGTTGCGTTCCAGGGAGGACAAACTGCGCGAGACTATACTATTGTTACAAAAAACGATATCGAGACCGTCGTCACGAGCCTGGCAACAACGCTCCTCCACAGCGAACAAGCTGCACTAACTACCCAACTTTCACCAAGCGAGGCACTGGTTACTCCAACCTGTACTCCTACCGTGACGACCGATCACCAGCCCGGCGAGGAAGCAGCAGCCGTCACCGTGACTGTGGCCGAGCGGTGTGCTGCCATGGCCTACGAGAGCGCAGCCTTGCAGGATGAAGCGGTGCGTTTGTTCACCCAGGAGGCCACTCGTCAGTTAGGAACTCGCTACGGCCTCATCGGCACGATCCAGGTAAGTGTGCTACAGGCCGCACTCACTGCAGGCCAGAAGCGAGGAATCGCTACCATGAGCGTACGTGTCGAGGGAACATGGACATACGAGTTCAGCCAGGACGAACTCCAACAGATCAAGCGCCTGGTTGCAGGCAGCACGCCACGGCAGGCGCAGTTAACGCTGTTGAGGATACCGGGGATCCTGCGGGTGACCATCGATGGCATAGGGGAGAATCAGCATCTGCCTAAAGATATCGCCTCGATCCACCTGCTCCTGCTCTACGGATCAGGCTAGCCTGCAAGGCACAATCATCACGCATGCTGTTGGTACGAATGCAGAGGAGGAGACAGCAATGAGAGGACGCAAGCAGGTTGAGTACGAGCATTGCCCTGCGCCCGAGGACGAATCCGAACCCCAGCCTGGCGATGAGGCGGTTTTGCACCTGTCGTTAGAGGGCATTTTGCCACCAGGGCACATTCTGGCCGTGTATCCACCCCTGGGCATCCTGGCACACCTCTCTTGCGATTCTGAGGGGCCACGCCTCCAGCGTGTACAACACTTCACCGCGACGGAGATGTGTCTGCTGCTGCCACTCTTGCAGCAGCATCCCGCCTACTGTCCCTACGAGGTGCTGCTGGCGCACTTCACCAGCACCAGGGTTACGGAGGAGACCATTACGCGGGCGCGTGAACAGTTGTATGAGGCACAGGATGCTGGACTGAGGGATAACATCATGAGGCCTATGCGGAATGTGCTATCGCGTACACGGTTCAAACTCTATGACCTGGGTATCGGTATTGTGTCAATGCTTGAACTCGGCTACCTACTCAAACCCGTAGAGAACGGACGAGCCAGGTTTGCATGAGCAGGTACGAAAGAGAGAGGCATCGGAGAATAGCCATGCAACTCGTTGAACGTCACGTGATCGACAGGAACGACCCCCGCTATGTGGTGATCGATGCGACAGCATTTGCCTCCAAGAACCTCTACAATGCTGCGCTCTACGTGCTACGACAAGTCTATATCTTCGAGGGGCGCTACCTCAGCTACAGTGAGATGGACAAGCGCATGCAGCTGCACGAGGCGTACAAGGCACTGCCTGCAAAAGTTGCGCAGCAAGTCCTGGACCAGCTCGACAAGGCCTGGCAGAGTTTCTTCGAGGCGTGCGAAGCCTACCAGCAAGACCCCTCCACGTTTTTAGGGTGTCCTCGGCTCCCCAGGTACAAGCACAAGACCGAGGGGCGCAACCTGCTGGTCTATACCGAGCAGGCGGTGAGCAAAAAGGGCTTGAAACGCGGCCTCATCCAGCTCTCGATGCTTCCCATCTCGGTGAAGACCAAACAGAGGCGCGTCGATCAGGTACGGATTGTCCCGAAAAGCGGGTACTACGTGGTCGAGGTCGTCTATGAACGAGCGGTGCAACCAGCCGAGGTGAATCCAGCCCTTTACGCGGGAGTAGATATTGGAGTGAACAACCTGGCGGCGATAGCTTCAAACAAACCGGGCTTTGTGCCCATCCTTGTTAACGGTCGGCCAGTCAAGTCCATCAACCAGTACTACAACAAGCGCCGGGCACAGTTGCAAACGAAACGCAAAGTCCCCGGGAAAGACACCCGTCGCCTGGAGCGGCTGACGGTGAAGCGGACGCGGCGGATTGACCACTACCTGCATAGCGCCAGCCGCCAGGTCATTGCCTTGTTGGTCAAAGAGGGCATCGGCACTTTGATCATCGGTAAGAACGACGGATGGAAGCAGGGGGCGAACCAGGGCAAGCGCAATAACCAGAACTTTGTATTGATCCCCCATGCACGTTTTATTGAGATGCTCAGCTACAAGGCCAAACTGGTCGGGATTCGGGTCGTTCTCACCGAAGAAAGCTACACTAGCAAGGCGAGCTTCCTGGACCTGGATGAGTTACCCGCCTACGACCCGGAGGAAACCGAGCAGCACATGTTCAGCGGGAAGCGGGTTAAGCGCGGACTCTACCGGGCGTCAGGTAGACGCTACATCAACGCCGATGTCAATGGGGCATACAATATCATCCGAAAAGTAGCGCCCGATGCATTTGCAAAGGGCGTAGAGGGTGCCGTAGTTCACCCGCTGCGGATCGATCGCAAGAACTGATCTATAGGATGTTGTAGATCGGGAACTATAAGGCTATTACTGTTTGGCGTCAATTTGCCCTGACCCTTTACTTTGGGTATACTAAAAAAG